>DASXUA010000022.1:0-2079 GCA_036505095.1 Phycisphaerae bacterium | reverse complement strand
GGCCTTCGAGGCCAGCCAGCCGCGCGTGAAAGTGCGCGTGGTGGTGGACCCCGTCGGGCAAAACGGCATCCGCGCGGCGCGGGCCAAGTCGGACAGCCCCGACGTGATCCGCGTGAACACCTTCCAGATGCCCGAGTTCGTGTCCACCGGCTCCGTGCTGGCCCTCGACGAGCTGATCGCGCGCGACAAGGTGGACACCACGGACTGGCTGATCGGGATGGACCAGACGCGCGTCAACGGCAAGATCTGGGGCCTGCAGCAGGACTATCGCATCCCGATCTACGTCTACCGCAAGAGCAAGTTCGCCGAGGCGAAGGTCGCCACGCCGCCGCGCACCTACGAGGAAGTGGGCGCGCTCGGCCCGCTGCTGACCAAGCAGAACCAGATGGCCTACGGCATCCCGATCGGCCTGACCGGCGGGATCGGCGGCGCGCAAGCCTTCATGGAGTTCATCGTGAGCTCCATCGTGGCGGGCAACGGCGACCCCTTCTTCGTGCCCAGCGGCCGCGAGATCGGCTTCAGCGAGAAGCGGCTGCTGCTGGCCGCCAGCATCGTCAAGGACCTGTTCGCCAAGAAGGCCGCGACACCGGTCAGCCTGCAGTTCGCCTACAACGAGCTGCAGGACGGGCTCCGCGCGGGCACCGTCGCCTCCGCCACCTTCGCGCTCTATCGCTACCGCGGCTTGAAGGCGGCCGTGGCCAACGACCTGGCCTGGGCACCGGCGCCTTCGGTGCAACCCGACGACAAGCACGCGGTGTACGGCTTTCAGCTCTGCATCAACCGCCATTCGCCGCGCCAGGGCGGCGCATGGGAGTTGGTCAAGTTCATGACCAGCCCGGCGGCTCAGGCGCTCGCGGCGCGCGGCGGCGAAGTGGTGGCGCGCGCCAGCGCCTACAAGGACGCGTACTTCAAGACGGCGGATGCCGAGGACCAGCTGGGCTGGAGAGCGCTGGTGGAAAAGCGCGGTCGCATGGTGAACTATTCGATCATCCAGACGACCTTCAACCAGATCTGCGGCGAAGCCTTCCAGCGCATGATCCTGAAGGACCTGGCGCCGGCGGTCGTGGCGCAGGAGGTGCGCACCCGCTACGCCGATGCGCTGGCCAAGGCCTGATGCCGCAGCTTGACTTCACGCGCACGCTGCCCGCACGTCAACCTCGCGCCGCAATGCATCCTGCCCCGCACATCACAGGAACAACGCGACTCTACGGGTTGGTGGGCGATCCACTGACCACGGCCAAGTCGCCCGAATTGTTGAACCGACTCTTTATCGAAGGGCGCGCAGACGCGGCTTGCGTCCCGTTTGTGGTGAAGGCGGATGACCTGTCCGCATTCGTCACCGGTGCACGAGCGATGGGAAATCTCTCGGGCATGCTGGTCACGATGCCTCACAAGCAAAAGATGCTGGCTTTCGTCGACGAACTGCATCCGACTGCTCGTGAGGTCGGCGCACTCAACGTCATCCGTTGCGATGACGATGGACGCTGGGTCGGTGCCATGTTCGACGGGCTCGGCTGCGTGCTGGGAATGCAATGGGAAGGCAATCACCCGGCGAACAAATCCGTTCTTCTCGTCGGAGCGGGGGGCGCAGGCAGGGCCATCGCATTCGCGGTCGCTTCCGCGGGTGCCCGGACACTGACGATATTCGATGTCGACGAGCGTCGCGCCGACGAACTCGCCAAGTCCGTCGCGGCCGCGACCGGTTGCGCAACACGCTTTGGCGCACCCGATCCACGCGGATGCGAGATCGTCATCAATGCCACGGCGCTGGGCATGAATCCCACGGACGCCATGCCCGTCGATCCTGATCGGCTCGAGCCTGGCAGCATCGTCGTGGACATCGTCAATGCGCCGGACCCGACGCCGCTTTGCCGCGCCGCCCGTGAGCGTGGTTGTCGCACCCAGGATGGCCGCCCGATGCACGAAGGACAGGCGGTGCATGCCTTGCGCTTCCTGGGATTCGACTATCTCCCCGAGGGGAGGTCAGCGCCGGACATGGGGGAACACGGATGAAGGTTGCGTTGCTCGAGGCCAGCCATTGGCATGTTCCCCTGTATCTCGCCCCGCTCGAGGCGAGCG
>DASXUA010000021.1:0-4213 GCA_036505095.1 Phycisphaerae bacterium | reverse complement strand
GTCACCGTCGAGGGCCTCGGCACTTCGAGCGTGCAAGGCGACGTGCGCTTCGTAAACGTGCTCGAATCGATGGGCTGTCAAGTCGAACGATCCCCGGGCGCGCTGACCGTTGCAGGACCGCCGCAGCGCCTGCGCGGTATCGACGTGGACCTGTGCGACATGCCCGACATCGTGCCAACGCTGGCGGTCATCGCGTGCTTTGCCGACGGTCGCACCACAATTCGCCATATCGGGCACTTGCGATTGAAGGAAACCGACCGATTGGCCGCGCTGGGGGCGGAGCTGACCAAGTTAGGTGCGGGCGTCGCAGTTCGCGACGACGGTCTGACGATCGATCCGCCGGCGCACCCGCGGCCGTCCCGCATCAGCACCTACCAGGACCACCGCATGGCCATGAGTTTTGCTCTGGCCGGTCTGGGCATCGACGGGGTCGAGATCGAAGACCCCGGCTGCGTCGCCAAGTCATTCCCCGGCTTCTGGGAAGCCTGGGAACGAATGCAAACCCCATGAAGCCGCCTAAGCCGATTGTCCGATAAGACTAGGTAGCCATGACCGAAGTTCTCGACCATGCCGAAGTCGACGCCCTGCTGGCGGCCATCCGCGAGCACGCCTTGCCGGAGACCACCGACGGCGACGAGCGCAGCGCCGCACCGCCCGGCAAAGAAGTGCGTTTCTATGATTTCAAGCGGCCCGAGCGGGTGAGCAAAGACCAGATCCGCGCGCTGGAAGGCATTCATGAAGCCTTCGGCCGCAATTTCGGGGCGTCGCTCTCGGGCTTCCTACGAACCATCATTGAAGTCCGCGTGGCCACGATCGAACAGCTCACCTACGGAGAGTTCATTCATTCGCTGCCGAACCCGACCAACTTCAACCTGATCAGCGCCGAGCCGCTGGAAGGGCAAATCTGCCTGGAGATCAGTCCGCTCATCATCTATCCGGTCATTGACCGGCTGCTGGGTGGCACGAACGCGGAAATCTTCATCCCACAGCGCCCGCTGACGCTGATCGAGCTGCGGCTGGTCAAGCGCATCACGGACCGCGCGTTGCAGTGCCTGACGGAAGTCTGGTCCGGATTGGCCGAGCTGGACTTTCAGCTTCAGGAGGTCGAGAGCAATCCGCACCTGGTACAGATCGTCGCGCCGAACGAGGTAGTGGTGGTGATCGGTTTCGAGATCAAAATGGGCGCGCGGGTCGGCACGATGAGCCTGTGCCTGCCGTTCAACGTGATCGAGCCGGTGATGAGCAAGCTGGCGACGCAGGGCTGGCTGGCGCACCGCCGCCGCGCCAACGTCGAGGACCGCGAGGCCGACATCACCGCCAACCTGGGCCGCGCCGAAATCGAGTTGCAAGCCTTCTTGGCCGAGACCACCATCACGGTGTCCGATCTGCTGTCGCTGCAGCCGGGCGACATCATCCCCACCGACAAGCCCGCCAATGCCGAGTTGATTCTGCAAGCCGAAGGCCGCAACAAATTCGCCGGCCGCCTCGGCCGCCACAAAGAATTCCGCGCCCTCAAGATCAGCCGCTTGGCCGAAGAAGAAGAGCGGCTGTAGCCAAAACCAGTGGCAATTCGTTGCTTTCGCCTTCCGAGCGCGTATGCTTGTGACGTATTCCGCCGGTCGGTGCTTGGCACCATGTGACCGGCAGGACGGAGATAGGCGTGCGCTTTGGCAGATTGCGCTTGTATTTGGCCGGATTGGTGGCGTTCCTGATTGGTGTGCCGTTGTCGGAGGAGGCCTTCGGTCAGGCGGGCGACATCGTCCGCGGTTCACTCTTCCTCACGCGCGGGATCATCGACTCGGCCGGTGGGAGTTGAGTTCTGAGTCCTGAGTGCTGAGTGGCCCCGGACTGCCGTCCGAGGTTCTGAGTTGGTGCTCGGTGGCCCCGGACTCCCGTCCGGGGTTCTGAACGTGGACTCAGGACTCCGGACTCATCGCAGTCAGCTTCTGAGCCAGCTCCTCGCCCCAGCGCGCGTAGCCCCATAGGTATTGTGTTGGATCGCGCCGCACGAGTAGCTCGAGCGCGCGAAGATACCGTGCGGTTATGTAGGCGACCGGATCCGACTGGTCCGCCCATTCGCCGTGTTTGATGACATCAGACACCTCGATGGCGAAGTGAAAAGCCGAATTCACGCGGCGAATCCCCGCTACCACCACGTCGGCATCGTATCGCCAGGCCAGCAGCCCGACCGACGGCGAAATCTGTGTCGGCAGACCCAGGAATGTCACGGGCGATCCGCGGCGCGCCTCGTGATGGTCGGCGACCAGCGCCACTGTCCCACCCGCGGCAAGGATTTGCGGAAAGCGTGCGGGTGCCTGATCGACCGAGACCAGTTCGCACCCGCCCCGCGCGCGGACTCTGCGGCGATGCGCGTCGAAGGCCGCGTTCGCGTGCGGGAGATATACGACCGCCGCCCGCACGCCGTTGTAACCCAGAAAAATCGGCAGTAGATCGAACGGCCCGTAATAGGCGGACACCAGCAGCGCCGCTTGGCCCCGCTCTTGGGCGGCCAGCAATTCGCTGCGACCCGGTTCGGGGAATGTCCCGCCGAAGCGCTGATAAGTACGGGGGTGCAACAACCGCTCCGCGAGCAGCAAGTCGGTAAGATTCCAGAGACGGTGGACGAAGGACTGCTCCGCGATGCGTGGCACATCCGCCGGCCGCAGTTGATCGCCCAGCGCCGCTCGGCATTGCGCCTCGCTCCGCTGGCGGAACGGCGTCAACAGGCGATACAGCAGCCGGCCGAGCACCTCCGTCACCCGATACGCCGCGCGCGGCCCCATGATCGCAAAGTACACCGCGAGCATCCGGCGATGGAAGTTACCCAACGAAAGGGTGGCGCGCACCCAGAACCTGCACCGCGGCCGCGCCATCATTTGCCACGTCGAGCGTTGTTTCCGAAGCTCAGCAGCTCTGCGACCTCCACACCCAAAGCGGCCGCAACGCGTTTCATTGTGCGCACGGTCGTGCGGTCCGGATTGCGTTCGATGCGGGAGATCTGAGACTGCGGGACGCCTACGCGTTCTGCAAGCTGACTTTGTGTCAGGCCGGCCCGTTTGCGTGCCTGGGCGATCCAGCTTCCGGCGATCTGAGCGAACGCATCCCGGGCGTCGACCCACTTCACCTGCGGATCCTGAAGCCTCGCGAGCAGCTCCTGGGCTTCGACCGCACGTGAGAGCCGCTCGTATTCATTGAGGGGGACCATGACATGCGTGGTCCGGTTGTTGCGCACAAGGTAAGTGTGAGGCGCGGAAGCGGGGACGCGACTTACGTTCGCCCGCCGGCTAGCGGCATGTCCGGGTTTCGTCTTCGCCTTGGTTCGGCTAACCGGCATCTTAGCACTCGCAGGACGTGACCATCAAAACTGAAGATCGCCACCTTTTCGATTCCAACGCCAAACGGAAAACACCGCAGCACATATTGGCTCATCGCAGGATCGTAGAACACGCTCGAATGATCAATCGGACTGGCGCATACCCAATCGAGCTGCCGTCTAAAATCGAGTATGTCGGTTTGCGAATACGCATTTAGTTCAAACGCTGCATTGGAATGCAGTTCCGCGATAACGCGCATACAGAACCTCTCCCGGCCGGCGCCGGTGTCATCTGTGTCGATGCGTTAAAGCGGAACACCCATTCACACACTCAACACGCTTCACGCTGCGTGCCGCGCCCTTCCTTCGTGTTCCGATCCGGCCGGGAGGTCAGCCCACCGATATATCACCAAGAGCATATAACATATACCGATGCGCGTCAAGCCGGAGCAGCAACTGGCTCTGCGTCGCCAGCAGTCGCCGTTACGGCGTGTTGCCCAGGACGCGGCGCTGACCGGGGGCCAGTGGGCCGCGCTGCGGTTCGAGTTCGCTGAGGCGCAGCTTGGCCCAGCGGCAGGTGGGTTCGATCTGCAAGGCGCGGCGGAAGTGCTGGCAGGCGGCCTCGATGCGGCCGTCCTGGCTGAGGACCTCCCCCATCAGGCACAGCGCCAGGCTGTCGCGCGGATCGGCCGTCAGTGCGGCAACCAGCGCCCGCTCGGCCGCGGGCAGATCGCCTTGTTTCCAGCTCACGTAGCCTTCGATCAGCGAGACTTGCCCCTCGCCCGGACGCAGCCGGCGCAGCGCTGCGATGCAGCGCCGCGTCGTCGGCAGGTCAGACATTCCAATGGCCGCACGCGCCAGCAGCAGCCAGGCTCCGGCCTCGTCGGGCTGGGCTTGCAC
>DASXUA010000020.1:0-13605 GCA_036505095.1 Phycisphaerae bacterium | reverse complement strand
TCGGCCAGGCGCGTGTAGTTTCCAGGGAAACCGGTGAACTGCTCGGCCAGGTAGAACGGCTGCGACAGGAAGCGCTCGATCTTGCGGGCGCGGGCCACCACCAGCTTGTCTTCTTCCGAGAGCTCATCGACGCCCAGAATGGCGATGATGTCTTGCAGATCGCGGAAACGTTGCAAGATGCCCTGAACCTTGCGGACGACATCATAGTGCTTCTGGCCGACGTACTGCGGGTCGAGAATCCGCGAGCTGGAGCCCAGCGGGTCGATGGCCGGATAAATGCCCTTCTCGCTGATCTTGCGGTCGAGGACGATGAAGGCATCCAGGTGCGTGAAAGTCGTGGCCGGGGCGGGGTCGGTCAGGTCGTCGGCCGGTACGTAGATGGCCTGCACCGACGTGACGGCGCCGGTCTTGGTGGAGGTGATGCGCTCCTGCAGTTCGCCCATTTCGGTGGACAGCGTCGGCTGATATCCGACAGCCGAGGGCATGCGGCCCAAGAGCGCCGAGACCTCCGAACCCGCCTGCGAGAAACGGAAGATGTTATCCACGAACAGCAGGGTGTCCGCGCCGCTTTCATCGCGGAAGTACTCGGCCATGGTCAGAGCTGAGAGCGCCGCGCGGAGCCGCGCGCCGGGCGGCTCGTTCATCTGGCCGAACACCATCGCGGTGTGCTCGATGACCTTCTTGACCTGACCCTTTTCATCTTTGAATTCGGCCTCCTGCATTTCGATCCACAGGTCGTTGCCCTCGCGGGTGCGCTCGCCGACACCGGCAAACACCGAAAAGCCGGAGTGCTCGCGCGCGATGCGGGCGATCATTTCCTGAATGATGACGGTTTTGCCCAGTCCGGCCCCCCCGAACAGGCCGATCTTGCCGCCGCGCACAAACGGTGCGAGCAGGTCGATCACCTTGATGCCGGTTTCGAGCAACTCGGTCTTGGGCGTCAATTCCGAGAACTGCGGCGGTTCGTGGTGGATCGGACGATACTCCGTCGCGTTCACCGGCCCGCGACCGTCGATCGCTTCGCCCACGAGATTGAAGACGCGCCCCAGCGTCGGCGGACCCACCGGCACGCGCACGGGGCTGCCGGTGTCGAAGATCCGCGCGCCGCGCTGCAGGCCGTCGGTCGAGCCCAGCGCCACCGCGCGCACACGCCCGCCGCCCAGGTGCTGCGCCACTTCGCACCAGAGCGTTTCCTTTTCCGCATGCCCCAGCACCTTACGCTCGACGTTGACCTTGAGCGCGTTATACAGCTTCGGCAGCCGCGCCTCATCAAACTGGGCGTCCAGCGTCGAACCGATGACCTGCGTGACTTTTCCGTAATTTTCGCCGTTCGTTGCCATATCGAACCCCTATTTGAGTGCTTCCACACCACCGAGGATATCAAGCAACTCCATCGTGATCTGACTCTGCCGCGCGCGGTTGTACTGGCGCGAGAGTTGCTTGATCATGTCGCCGGCGGCATCGGTCGCGGCCTTCATCGCCACCATGCGGGCTACCTGTTCGCTGACGGTCGCGTCGCAGAAGGACTGGAACAGCCGGACTTTGATGGTCTGCGGCAGCAACTCCGCCAATAACTCCTGCGGCGAGGGCGAGAAATCGTATTGCACTTCGCGGCGCGGTCCGCGCGAACCGGCCGTCGCGGTCGGCGGTTCCTCCTGCGCGATCGGCAAGAGCTGCATCACCGTCGGGACCTGCTTCACCGTGGACACAAACCGCACGTACGTGACATAGACCGCGTCAAACACGCCGGCGCTATAGGCCTTGATGAAACCATCAGCGAGCGGCTCGACATCGGCGAACTGCGGAGCGTCGGGCAACTTCGCGTAAGCCCGCGCCACGGGCGTCCCCAGAAACTTGTAATACGCAATGCCCTTCTTCCCCACTACATTCAAATCGATTCCCGTGCCGGCCTGACGCACGTCCTGCAGGTGAGCCCCGGCCGTCCGCAGCAGGCTGGCGTTGTAGCCGCCGCACAATCCACGATTGGACGTGAGCACCAGTACCGCCACGCGGTTCGCGCCACGGTTGACCTTCAGCAACGGATGCTCGATCGATCCGCCCGCGGCCGAAAGCTGTCCGACCAGTTCCGTGATCTTCTGCGTGTACGGCTTCGTGGCTACGGCGCGCTGCAGCGCCTTCTGAAAGCGCGCCGTCGCGATAAGCTGCATCGTGTGCGTGATCTTCTTGATATTGCGTACGCTCTTGCGCCGCTTCACGATTGCACGAGCTTTGGCCATACCGTCACGAGTCCTTCGGGAGCGATTTCACCCAATCACGGAAGTGCGCGCCGAGCCGGGTGAAGAGTTGTGCCGCCGGCTGCAGTTGCGCGAAGACCTCGCGCGGTCGGATCAGTTCGTAATCGTGCGAAAGTCTGTTCCTGAAAGTAATCAGGTCCATTAACTGCTCGGCCGCTGACGCCTCGATGAGTCCTTCGGCTGCCGCCCGTTCCACCGTCGCTTTCGCGTGGGACCCAATGCGTTGGCCACTCAGCCGCAGCGTCAGCTCACAAGCATCAACCATGGATTCGATACAGAGAAAGAGCGCCCGCTCTGCCGCTGCGATGCTCCGCCGGTCGCTGAGGAATACGGCCTCAGATTCCTGGCTCAACTCGGTTAGCAGGTCTGCGGCGTCGATCGCTTTCTCAAGCTTGCGGCTAAGCACTACGCGCAGCGTCATGTTCTCTGCAGCCGATGGAAGTAATCGTCCAGCGACTTCTCAAATCGAGCAATCCGAACTTCCTCACCACGCAGGTTCTGGGCAGCCCAGAAACGCTGCAATTGCCATCGGCCAGCCTCACGTTCGCAGACTAGCCGACCTTCCTCAGCGATTACGGCCATCAAGATTGGGTCCGCCTCGTTCATGATGACCATTTGCAAGTCCAAATCCGGACAGAGCAGGGAATGCCACAGCGCGTGTTCTACCTTCGCCTGCCCCTGAAAGTCCCGCACGCGGCGCGAGAGTTGAACAGCGACGTCCAAGTCGCTTCGCTCGAGTGCGTCGCCACGGGCGCGCGAGCCGTAGACGACCACCAGATCGATGCCAAAACGGTCAACGCAGGCCCGAAGTTTGCTGGTGTCGAACCACGGGTTTTCCAGCACACATGCCATGCGTTAGGCCCTCGCCGGTTCATTCAGCTTTCCGACAAACTGCGGTTTGAAGTTGCCAATCACCTGCTTCATTTTCGCGGTCAACTCGTCGTTCAACGCACCCTTCTTATCGATTTCCTCGATGATCTCGGGGAACTCGTCGTGCACGTGCTTGAGCAGCGCCTTCTCGAAGGGGCGCACTTGATTAAGCGGCAGGTCGTCCAGAAAGCCTTGCGTTCCGGCGAAGATCGAGACAATCTGGTCGTTGACGTTATACGGATCGTACTGTGGCTGCTTGAGAAGCTCGACCATCCGTCGGCCGCGATCAAGCTGCCGCTGCGTGGCCGGGTCCAGTTCGGTGCCGAGCTGCGCGAATGCTTCCAGATCGCGGAACGCGGCCAGGTCCAGGCGCAGCGAGCCGGCGATTTGCTTCATCGCTTTCCGCTGGGCGTTGCCGCCGACGCGCGAGACGCTGATGCCGACGTTTATTGCCGGCCGCACGCCCGCGAAAAACAGATCGGGCTCGAGATAAATCTGGCCATCCGTGATGCTGATCACATTCGTCGGGATATACGCCGATACCTCGCCCTCAAGCGTCTCGATGATCGGCAGGGCCGTCAGTGAGCCGCCGGTCTGGGGATCGGTGCGGACTTCGTGCTCGGCCTCACCGAGTTTCTTGAGTGCCTGTTGCGCCTCGTGCTTGCCCGGCACGCCGAAATAGCTCTTGCCATCGACGCCTTCGCGCGCGTCCTTGCCCGCCCCCTTCTTGACGACGAAGCGCCGCTCGGCCGTCTTACAGGAACGCTCCAGCAGGCGCGAGTGCAGATAGAACACGTCGCCCGGATACGCCTCGCGCCCGGGCGGTCGCCGCAGCAGCAGCGAGAGCTGCCGATACGCGGCGGCTTGCTTGGAAAGGTCGTCGTAGACGCACAGCGTGTGCCGGCCCTGCTCGTACATGAAGTACTCGGCCATTGCAGCGCCGGCGTAGGGCGCGATGTATTGCAGCGGCGCCGGGTCCGAGCTGGCGGCCGAGACCACGATGGTGTAGTCCATGGCGCCTTGCTCGCGCAGCACTTGCACGACTGAAGCGACCGTCGATTCCTTCTGCCCGATCGCCACGTACACACAAATCACATCACCGCCGCGCTGATTGATGATGGTATCGATCGCGACGGCCGTCTTGCCGGTTTTTCGGTCGCCGATGATCAGCTCGCGCTGCCCGCGGCCGATCGGGATCATGGCATCGATGGCCTTGATGCCCGTCTGCAGCGGCTGATTCACCGGCTGGCGCTCGGCGATTCCCGGCGCGCGGCTTTCCAACGGGCGGCGGTGCGGAGTCTCGACGACGCCGCGCGCATCGAGCGGCCGACCGAGCGGATCTACGACGCGACCGAGCAGCGCTTCGCCCACCGGAACCGACAGGAGCTGACCCGTGCGGCGGACCTCGTCGCCCGCCTTGATGCCCAGATAGTCGCCGAGAATGACCACGCCGACCGAGGTTTCTTCGAGATTGAAAACCTGGGCGAATGCGCCGTTCTGGAATTCGAGCATCTCGCCGGCCATGGCGTTGCGCAGACCGTAGAGCCGCGCGATACCGTCGCCGACCTCGAGGACTGTGCCCACTTCGGCCACGTCGACTTCCGCGCGATAATGTTTGATCTCTTCCTGAATGACGGACGAAATCTCGTCGACTCTGAACTTGATCATAATGTGTTGCTCTCAAGTCCGCGGGAAACGATGCCCGCCAAGATGGGTGCGAGAAAGGATTCTCGCACCAGCGACCGCGCGCGCGGCTATGTCACCACTCCTTCAAAATACTCCTTGCCCGTATGAATTTCGCGCGAGGCGCGATCCAGCAGCATCTGCCGCATCAGAGCCAACCGCCGCGCGACGGTGCTATCGATCTTCTCATCCTCGATCCGCACGCTCAGCCCGCCGATGATCCCCGGATCGATGCGCTCGATCAGCTCCGGTTTCCTGCCGGTATAGCGCCGCAGCACGTCGATGATCCGCGACCGCAGCTTGTCGTTCAGCGGCGTGGCCGTGGTGACGTACACGTCTACTTCACCGCGGATTTCCTCCAATTTCAGCCGGTAGCGCTCGTAGAGCGTCGGGATGATTTCCGCCCGGCCCTTCTTGTTGAGTACCTGCAACGTGTCCGCCAGGACATCATCGAGCCGACCGCGGAAGGCCCGTTCCATGACGCCGGCGCGCGCTTCGGTATCGACGACCGGACTGGCGAGGAAATCAGCCAGCGCCGGCTCTTGCGCGATGTAAGCCGCCAGGCCCGCGAGCTGCTCGCGCACTTCCGTCGCGTTGCCTTGCTCCTCCGCAGTCGCCAACAGCGCCGCCGCATACACGTCAGCGATGGCGATCATTGTGTCGTCAACTACTGCCATAAGCTGCCATTAGTGCGCTGCTCCGCGCGCGGGCTGCACGCCGACCGTCACGGGCCGCTCGATGCGCGCGCCGCTCGCCTCGAATTCGCCGTTGCCGCTGGGTGGACGGGCCGCCAGTTCCTCGATCGACTCGGCGATCAATCGCTCGTGATCCGCCGGCGTGAGATCCTTGCGGATAATGCTCGACGCCGCGCGCGTGATAAGTTCTGCCAGGTGCTGATACAAGTCTTTGACAGCCGTGTCGCGCGCCAGACCGATCTCGCGCTTGGCACGCTGAATCAGCAGCTCGGCCTCCTGCCGCGCCTCGGCCTGAATCTTCTGCTTGACGGCTTCCGCATCGCGACGGCCTTCCTCAACGATCGCGGAAGCCTCTTCACGGGCGCGCTGAATCTTGTCGGCATACTCTTTCAGTTGGCGCGTGGCTTCGTCGCGATCCTTTTTCGCCTGATCGAGCGAGTTGCGAATAAACTCCTCGCGCCGCTGCAGCGCCGTCAGGATCGGACGCCAGGCCCACTTGCCCAGCACCACCAGCACCAGCCCGAAGATGACCAGTGTCCAGATGACGTTGCCGATGTCTCCGGCAAAAAGCGAGGGCTCACCGTGTCCACCGGTTTCCTCGGCCCGCGCCAGACTTGCGAATGCCACGCTCGCGACGGCGCCGACGACATGACCGCTACGGGGTGACCGGATCATCTGCATCTCTTCCTTATGTAGCGTCGCCCCTTGTGGGCGGCGTCCCGCTCTGGCCCGAGGGATTCTGAAAGCCGCAGGGTCAGCCGCGCAGCCGCCCGGCTGGCACCCAAATTCCTATTTGAACATCGCCAACAGGCAAATGACGACGCCGAACAGCGTCGCGCCTTCGATCATCGCGGCGGTGATGATCATGGCCGTGTTGATCGGTCCGGCGGCCTCCGGCTGGCGGGCCATCGACTCCACCGCGCTGCCGCCGACCCGGCCGATGCCGGCACCACCGCCCATCAGCACCAGGCCGGCCCCGATCGCACCGCCCAAATAGGCCGCGCCCTTCGAATCCAAAAACGTCGTGCCGATCGTGTTGCCACCCGTGGCGTTAACGCCCGGCGAACCGTGATCCTGAGCAAACGCGGCTGCCCCGCCGATCAGCAGCGTGCCCGCCACTACCAAGACCATCGGCAGCAAAGCTCTCTTCGAACGTTCCATCACATACTCCTGACGTTGGTCACTCCGCGGAGTCGAGTGACGGTGTCGGTCGCCATCGCAGTCACGCCTTTCGACCCTTTGCCCCGCAGCTCGGGCATGGCGAGAATAGAAACTAGAAACTGGAGACCGGAACTAGACCGGCTGGTCGACATCCGCGCTCCAGTTGAATCAATGTCGCTCCACTGTCTCGTGCGCTTCCGCATGCTCGTGATCGTGGTGGATCACGACGGCCTGACCGATGAAGATCGTCGTCAGGAATGTAAAGATAAACGCCTGTAGAAACGCCACGAAGATCTCGAGCAGATTGATGGCCACGCTGCCCAGCACCACCGGCACGGCCACCGCCAGCCCCATCGACGCGCTGACGGTCCCTGCCAAACCGATAAAGCTGATCAAGACCGCCAGCAGGATGTGGCCCGCAATCATGTTGGCAAAAAGGCGCACGGCCAGGGCGAAGGTCTTAGCGAGTAGCCCAATGACTTCCAGAACAGCGATCAGCGGCGCTATAAAGAGCGGTCCCTGGAAGAAGTGCTTGACGAAGACCATCCCGTTATGCCGCAGACCGTTATAGACGATCATGAAGAGGGTCAGGACCGCCAGCGTACCGGTGACGAAAATGTTGCCCGTGGCCGTGCCGCCAACCTCGTATCCGGTCAACGCCTTCGTGATGCTCGGCAACGGCAGCAGGCCCAGAATATTGCAGAACAGAATGAAGAAGAAGACTGACCAGATATAAGGGATGAAGCGATCCGTAAGGCCGCCCAAGACCGGTTTAGCCACTTCGTTGCGCAGATAAGCGCAAATGCTTTCAAAAAAATTCCCGAAGCCGCGGGGTGACAGGTCGCGCACGTGGTCGCCCGTACTGCGCAATCTTACCGCCGCCGGCACGATCAGGATCAGGAGCAACGCGGCCAGAATCTGCATGACGATGTGATTCGAGATGATGGTGACGCCGCCGGACGTACGCCAATACGCACGCTGCATCACGTGCTCGATCGGGTTGGCCGATGCCAAAAGGAAGATGACATTCATGCTTGCGCCTCGACGGAGTTCCCGTCGCTCCGTACCAGCCAGAGCGTGTCGATGAACAACACGACCAAGTAGCTCAGCGCAACCCAGATCAAAAGCGCGCTATTCTTGAAGATTCCTGAAAACGCCGCTGCCAGCCCCAGGACCAGCACAGCCCCGAAGCGGACGGCTGTGCCCATCAGGATGGCCGTCGCTCGTCGGCGCGGGTCGCCGGGCGCCGCGGTCCACAGCGGGATCGCTCCGATCCAGTTGGCCACCAGCCCGACTACGCACCCGGCAATCAATGCAGCGCGCGCTTCGTCGCCCGCCAGCCGCACGGTTGGGTAGTAGCCGAGCAGCCCCACCACCGTCACGGTCACGATGCCGCTGAGCAATGGACCCAGGAGCCGCCGCCGTCCGACCGTCATGGCAACTCATCCTTCTTCCGGGGTGGCGGCGCCTGCTTCACGGCCTTGAGCGACTGCCGGATGAAGTTGTACATCCCGCCGATCAGCCCCAACAGTGCACAGATCAGCAAACCATAGGGCCCGGTACCGTATCGCCAGTCGATCAACCAACCGATCGCGGAGAAGCCGATGATCGCCGCGACCAACTCGCCGCCGATCCCGGCGAAGCGCCACGCGTCGGATTTCCCGTCGGTTGGTGGCTCGGGCGCCATTTCGGCCAGCTCTCCCTCGGCCGATCCTTGTACCAAAAAGGTACAATGTCTTTGTCAAAAAATGGGGCAGAGCCCCCGTTCCGGTCGGCGGTTTTTCGCAGTCTGCCGACCGGTCATTTTTGTTCTCGACCGCCGCTTGGACGGCCTGCCCTCGCAACTGCGGGGCGATGAGTTTAACCAACCGGAAAGCCCGCGGTCAAGTCGTTTTTGCGGCGGAATTTACGCCTGTCTTGTTCCGCGGAGCGGCGGCAAAATTGACGACTGTCAAAACGATCGGTAGTTTGTAATCTGGGTTAGGGTTTGGCCTTATGCATCAACATGTCGCGGTGGTCGGCGCTACCGGCGCTGTCGGGCAGGAATTCCTCTCCATCATCGAGCAGCGCGGCTGGCGCGCGGCGCGCTTCACGCTGCTCGCCAGCGCGCGCAGTGCCGGCCGGAGCGTCAAGCTGAACGGCTCGACGCTTGCGGTCGCCGAACTGCGCGAAGACTCATTTGGCGGTGTCGATCTGGCGCTCTTCAGTGCCGGGGGCGATATCAGCAAGCGTTTCGCGCCGCTCGCGGCGCAGGCGGGCGCAGTGGTCGTCGACAATTCGTCGGCCTTCCGCATGGCGCCAGACGTGCCGCTGGTGATACCTGAGATCAACCCCGCCGACGCGCACCAGCATCGCGGGATCATCGCCAACCCCAACTGCTCGACCATCATCATGGCTGTCGCCGTCTGGCCCCTGCATCGCGTCAACCCCGTGAAGCGCATGGTTGTGAGCACCTACCAGGCCGCCAGCGGCGCTGGTTCTGCGGCCATGCTCGAGTTGCAGCAGCAGTCGCGCGACGTGCTCGCCGGCCGACCGGTTACTCCGAAGATCTTTCCGCACCCGATCGCCTTCAATCTCTTCAGCCACAACTCGGCGCTGCAGGAGAACGGCTACAACGCCGAAGAGATGAAGATGGTGCTGGAGACGCGCAAGATTTTTCACGCCCCTGACATCCAGGTGACAGCCACCTGCGTGCGCGTGCCGGTGCTGCGGGCACATAGCGAGTCCATTAATCTCACATTCACGAACCCGATCACGCCGGACGAGGTGCGCCAGACTCTAAGCAGCGCGCCCGGCGTGCGGGTCGTCGACGATCGCGCGCGGCAGCGATTCCCGATGCCCCTCGAAGCTTCCGGCCAGGACGAAGTCCTGGTCGGCCGGATTCGTCAGGACATCTCGCAGCCCGACGGCCGCGGCATCGACCTCTTCGTCAGCGGCGACCAACTCCGCAAAGGCGCCGCCTTGAACGCCATCCAGATTGCCGAACTCCTGGCGCCCTCCGGACACCCGTCCGGCCGAGGACTCTGAGCCAACGCGCCGCCTCCTCGACAGCGTCACAAGCGGCGCACACAATTCGGCGCAGATTCGACGGCAACCGGCCCCGACCTGAGGCGGAACGAATAACGGACGCCAGGACTTTGCCCACCGCCCGACCCGAGCGCTGATCATGACCGATCAAGTTCCCGTTCCGCAGTCTTCGAGCGAGCCGCAATCCGCTGGAGGTCGAGGTTTGTGCGCGTGTGCCTGGGTGCTGGCGGCCGGCGCTGCCGCGGCAGGCTGGTGCTTGACCAACGCGACGTCGGAAGCCTTCTACTTCGCCTGGCCGTTTCTTTTCGCGGCCCTGTCGGTCACGTTCCGGCGAGCGAGCTTCGAACGCTATCAGCGTCGTTGCTTGCTGGGCGCGCTCGCGCTTGTTGGCGGTTGGGTCATATTCTATGTCGTGGATCAGCACTCCCACACGGGAACGTTGGCTCCAGGCGAGCGGGCGGTCGCGGCGTACTTCTTGATCGACGTGTTCTTGTTCATTCTGGCGCTATGGTGGTTGCTGGGCATCGGCCTCGCGCGGTTGATTCGACGAGGTCCAGACATACTACGGCGGCTGGCGTTCTTCGCCATTCGCGCAGCGATCGTCCTGCTGGTGCTGCAGCCGTACGGTCTGGCAGTGTTACAGATTCACCACCTTAAGCGTTCCAACCACGCGCACCCGCGCCAGTGGCACCTCTCGTCCGAGGATGTGGCTTTCCGCACGCGCGACGGACTCATTCTGCGAGGCTGGTTCGTGCCGGCCCGCGTGAGCGACACCACGGCGATCGTCTGCCACGGCGTCGCGGACAACCGCAGCGGCGTGCTCGCAATGGTGCACGAGCTGAGCGTGGCCGGCTTCAATGTGCTGGCGTTCGATTTCCGTGGTCACGGCGAGAGCGACGGGCACACCTCCACCTACGGCACGCGCGAGAAATGGGACGTGATGGCGGCCATCGACTATGCCCGGGCGCGATACCCCGAACGAGCGCGCCACGTCGTGGGCGTCGGCTGGAGCATGGGGGCGGCTGCGCTTGTTTTGGCCGCCGCGGAGGATTCGCGCATTGAGGCGCTGCACGTCGACGCGGTCTTCGCCCGGGCCTTCGACATCACGCGAAATATCGTCCGTGGCATGCCCGAGCCGGTCTTGAGTTATGTGCGTTACGTCGGGACGGCACTGGGGTGCATCGAATCGGGCACGAACTTATTCGCGCTCGCCCCGGTCAACGTGGTGGGACGCATCGCACCGCGTCCGCTCATGTTGGTGCATGGCGACGCCGACGCCCTGATCCCCTTGGCGCAGGGACAAGAGGTCTACGAGACCGCGGGCCAGCCGAAGTCATTTCACGTGGTCCACGGCGCCGGTCACTGCGAGACCCTGGCTCGGGAAACGCCGGAGTACGAACGCCGAATGGTGGCGTTTCTGCGGGAGGCCCTTCGAAAGACGGGCGAATCGCCGCCCAAAATTGTGCCGCCCCGCTAGCGTAGCAATTTACCGACAACCGCCCTTGATCATCTGGGATCGCGCTCGAGATCCTCGATGATGGCGCCGCCCTGAATGCCATCCAGATCGCTGAGTTGCTCGACGACGCTGCCTGATCCTATGATTGATGTGAAGTCGGTTTGCATCGGAGGTTCACCATGAGCGTTTATATCCCCTTCTTACCTGAAGAAGAGGCCGAACTTCGACATCGCGCATCGGTCTTCGGCAAAGATCTGATTAGTTTCATCCGAGAAGCCATCGAGGAGAAATTGGCCGAGGCGCCGTCCGAGGGCGAGCTGCGTGCGCGCCTATCCCCGCAGCAGCGCATCGCCGAACTCGAGGCTTGGGCCGCCAGCCACCCGCGTCTGCGCTATGTCGTGGATGATAGCCGCGAGAGTATCTACGACGGCCGCGGCGAATGAGAATTCTGATTGACACAAATCTCATCGCCCGGCTCGCCGAGCCGGACCATACAGATCATGGGGCGGCCTTACAGGCCGTCAAAGGCATCCTGGCCCGCGGCGATGAACCTTGCGTCGTTCCCCAAGTCATCTACGAGTTCTGGGTGGTCGCCACAAGGCCGGCAGCCGCCAATGGATTTGGCATGTCTGCGCGCCAGGCGCAAGCTGAAATCGCGCGAGCGCGCAAGATTTTTTCATTGCTTCGCGATGAGCGCGCCATTTTCCAGCAATGGGAGCGACTGGTTATGGAGCTTGACGTGAAGGGCAAGAAGGCCCACGACGCCCGACTCGTCGCGGCAATGCATCGTCATGCATTGACTCACATTCTGACGTTCAACGCGGCCGACTTCGCGCGCTATCCGGGCATTACCGCCATCACGCCCGATGACCTCTTGTTGCGTCGCGACTCTGCGGGCCCTTCCCATTGAAGCCTGCGCTGCCTCGCGCCGATTGAGCACGTGCACCGATCCGGTAGAATGCCGGGCGCGAGCGGACTGAACCCAGCGCGCAGCGGTCCCCAGAGGCGACGCCGGCCATGCAACTCAACGCCTTGGATTGGGTAATCGTCGTGGCGAGCCTGATCGTCGGCTTCCTGCCAGCCCTCTTCTTCACGCGCCGCGCCGCCAAGGGCACCTCCGAGTTTTTCGCGGCCGGCCGCGCAGCGCCCTGGTGGCTGATCGGGACCTCGATGGTCGCCACCACCTTCAGCACCGACACGCCTAACCTCGTCACCGACTTCGTGCGCAGCAAGGGCGTGGCCTACAACTGGGCCTGGTGGTCGTTCCTCCTGACTGGCATGCTCACCGTGTTCTTCTACGCGCGGCTATGGCGGCGCTCCGGCGTGCTGACCGACCTGGAGTTCTATGAGCTGCGCTACTCGGGCCGGTCGGCTGCGTTCCTGCGCGGCTTCCGTGCGATCTATCTCGGCCTGTTCTTCAATTGCGTCATCATGGCCAGTGTCACGCTGGCAGCGGCCAAGATCGCCAACGTCATGCTGGGCTGGAGCCGGATGGAAACCGTGGTGGTCTGCACCGCCATCTGCATCGTCTTTGCGGCCGTCTCGGGCCTGTGGGGCGTGCTAACTACCGATCTCGTTCAGTTTGTCATCGCCATGATTGGCGTCATCGCGGCCGCGTATGTGGCCCTGCAACAGCCGCAGGTCGGCGGGCTGGCCGGCATGTTGCGCAAGATCGATCCCGCGACGCTGAGCGTGCTGCCGGACATGGGCAACTGGGAATTGACGTTGAGCGTGCTGATTATCCCGCTCACCATCCAGTGGTGGTCCGTCTGGTATCCCGGCGCCGAACCCGGCGGCGGCAGCTACATCGCGCAGCGCATGCTGGCCGCCCGCAGCGAGCAAGACGCGCTGGCCGGGACCCTGTGGTTCAACCTGGCGCATTATGCACTGCGGCCCTGGCCGTGGATCATCGTGGCGCTGTGCTCGATGCTGGTCTTTCCAACGCTGGCCGACATCAAACACGCCCTGCCCCACGTCCGCGATGATCTGATTGGCAACGACCTGGCCTACCCGGCCATGCTGACGCTGCTGCCACACGGCTTGCTAGGTCTGCTGGTCGCCTCGCTGCTGGCCGCGTATGTGTCGACCATGAGCACGCACCTGAACTGGGGCACGTCATATCTGGTCAACGATTTCTATCGCCGATTCATCAATCGCGACGCCAGCGAGCGGCGCTGCGTGCGCATCTCGCGCATCGTGACGGCCGCGCTGATGGTCGTGGCGGCCGTCATCATGTTCGGACTGACGACCGCGCGTGCGGCGTTCGACCTGATGCTCTCAATCGGAGCGGGCACCGGCCTAATCTACCTGCTGCGCTGGTTCTGGTGGCGGATCAATCCCGCCAGCGAGATCGCCGGGATGGTGGCCTCCTTCGTTGCGGCTGTTTACCTGTTCATTCAGCAGTCCCGCGGGATCGCGATTTCGATGCCCAGGGCGCTGATCGGCAGTGTGGCTTTTA
>DASXUA010000019.1:0-5123 GCA_036505095.1 Phycisphaerae bacterium | reverse complement strand
CGGTGCGGAGTTGACGCCGCAGTCCAGGAAGTACTCCCAGGTGTCAGCCAGATAATTGTTGCTGTTGTCGTGCCCGCCGAAGAGCACCACCCGGCTGCGAGCGCTGTCGTAGGCCAGGGCGTGCAACTCGCGCGCGCCGGGCCCGCTAACGATTTTCTGGGTCCACGTGGCCCCGTTCCATTCCCACGTCTCGGCCAGATATGGCGCGCCGGGGGAGCTGTCATCCCCGCCGAAGAGCACCGCCACGCCGCGACCCGCGTCGTACGCCGTGCCCAGTCGGAATCGCGGGCCGGGGCTGACGGGTGTGTTCCGCAGAATCCAAGTGCTGCCGTCCCATTCCCAGGTATCACCCAGGATAGAGCCAAAGAAATACCCACCGAAAAGCACCGTCACGCCGCGGGCGCTGTCGTAGGCCATGACGTGCGAATGGCGCGGGTCGGGACTGAGCGTAGGATTCCGCTCCGTCCACGTAGTGCCATCCCATTCCCAGGTTTCTCCGCAGCCGCTGCATCCGCCGGAGCCTCCCCCGAAGAGGACCGTGACGCCGCGGGCACTGTCGTAAGCCAAGGCGTGGGCGCCGCGCGGACTGGGCCCGTTCGTGGCGCGCAGGCTCCAGGCAGCGCCGTCCCATGCCCAGGTCTCCCCCGACCACGCGTTGCTTCCGAAATATCCGCCGAAGAGCACCGCCTCGCCGCGCGCGGCATCGTACGCCATCGCGTTCTCTTCCCGCGGGCGGGGGGCCGTAATTCCGTTGGGATCGCCCGCGTCCACCAGTGTCCAAGTCATGCCGTCCCATTCCCACGTCTGGCCGTTGAGGCCATTGGCGTCGTGCCCGCCGAAGAGCACGACGACGCCGCGGGCGCTGTCGTAAGCCATGGCATGATAGATTCGCGCGCTGGGACCGGGGACCGCGAGATGGGTCCAGATCGGATCAGTCGCTTCACTCTTGACGGGGGCGAGGGCTAAGACGATTGCGCCAGCCGTCTGCAGCGCGCCGCAAGTTGGCTTCGAAAACATGTTAGGTCCCCTCAAGTTGTTTGGCCGATGTTGTGCGCACCCGCGCCGCCCGACGCTGGGTCACGCCAGCAGGACACCACCGAGATTAGAACTGTCGTTCGCCGCGGCGGAGGCCAGCTTCAGTTGTTCTCGATCCGGAATGGATGCGCCGTCCCGGATGCCTACGGCGGACACACCGCGTGCGTCGCGCCGTTGTAAATCTGCAACGTCTGCGTCCCGTTCAGCAACTGCACCTCACGCAGCAGGTCCTGCGTGTTGACAGCGCCGCTACGGTTGACGTCATACTGATGCAGGTTGGCCGGCAGGTTGGCCGTGCCGTTGTTGAGCGCCTGGACGATCGCCAACAGGTCCTGCGTGTTGGAGAAGCCGTCCCCGTTCACGTTGGCCGGATGCGAAATCCACTGCACCGTCTGACCCCCAGCGAACTGGAGAGTCGAGCACTGCAGTGGCGGGATCGCCTGGCTCAAGCTGATCTGATACGTCGTGGAATCGACGGCGGTCACGCCGGTCACCGTCGGGCAAGCTCCATCTGTGCAGGAGACCGTCACGTTGTCCGCGGTCGGCGGCGGCGAGAGCGGGCCGCTGAACGTCACCGTGATCGGTGCGTACTGCAACGTGTCTTCGACCGGTGTACCGGCCGCGCCCACGCCCTGGCTGAGCGTGCACGCCCCGCATGGCGCCGGGTTGGGCTGCAACGCATCTAAGAGCCCGTTCGGCGGGTTGGAGCTGGCAATGCTCGGCGGCGGACCGGCCGGACCCATGATGTTCAGGGTACCGGGACCAGTCGAGCTGGCGAAACCGCCGACCTGGATCTTGTAGCAGGCGCCCACGGTAACCGCGACCGTCACACTCGACTGCAAGCCGCACGAGTCGTCGTTGCAGGCGAGGTTGGCGCCCGGCGGGCAACTGCAGCCGTCATACACGGCGATGGCCGTGTCATAACTGCTGCCGCAGGTGGTCACGGTCAGCGAGCCGGTGCCCGGTGCCGTGTAGTTGTACCAGATGTCATTGCCCAAAGCTCCGCACAGGCTCGGCCCGTCGGTGGTGGCTCCGACCGTGCTGAACGGCGTGGAGCCGTTCCCGCTCAGGACGATGCGATCGGCGCAGTTGTCGTTGGCCGGCGCTCCACCGCCGCCACCGCACAGCGTCCCGCACATCGACATCGCTTCGCCCGCGCAGATGGAGTCCCACATCGTGTTGCAGCAGAACGAATCTGCCCCGCACACGATCGCCTGGCAATCCGGGTCGTCGCAACCGGTGCCCGCATGCGCGAAGCAGCAGTCGCTCGGTGCGAAGCAGCAGTCGCTCGGTGCATAGTCCTCCACCTCGCCGTGCGCAAGGCCATCGGCGGCGTCGAATTCACCCGTCGACAGGATCACGTTCGCTGCGTTGATATTCGACCAAGTCAGCCGGAATCGGCTGTAGTACTGCCGCGGGTCGAAGGGCAGCGCGTAGCAAAGGAGAATGCCGGGAGAAGCCACGTTAATGAGCCCGCCGCTAATTCCATCGTATGGGAACCGGCTGTCGATGATGTGCTCGCTTGCCTCATTGAAGATGCCGTCGCCGTTCGGAAAATTCAAATCAAACCAGACATCCAGCCGGTAATTACTGGCAACCGCGGGCGCGACGCAGATGTCTACGAGAACGCCAGCGGGCAGAAAAGTCACGCCATCTTCGTCGGGGAAGTCCGTCGTGTCGTCCGCATTTGCCAGACAGAACGGAACCCCGTCGTCCTCACCGTCGCACAGAAGTCCGAGACGCTGCAGGCTCCACTCGTTGTAGCGCGGACCGTTGTTGGCCAACGTGGTGTTGTAGAAGCGCTGCGCTCCGAAGCAGGGTTGCCCATTGTCCGGGGCGTCACCCCAATCAAACCAGGAGCACTCGCCCGACCCGTCTTCACCCTTGCCGATCGGGTCGATGAGGTTCGGCGCGGCGCAGCCGAGCGGGAGAGGCAGATTCGGCCCCTTGAGAATGGGGCGATTCGTCGCAGGCGTCAGATTGCTCCTGAACTGTGAATGAGCGTCCTGCGCGTGAACCCAATCGAACCATTCGAGCGCCTTCACTACGCAGTCCTCGTTGGCGTCGGCATCAGCGATCATATTACCATCAGCGTCGCAGACCCCATTCAGGAACTTCGACGTCCAATCCCCATGAGTCCCGCGACCTTCTGCGCAGGAAGCGATCACGGCCGTGTTGGGAAGGCTGTCGAGATCCATAAGCCCGCGCACCTGTCCGGCGGCATAGCACGTGTCGAAAACCGCCAGCAGCGTCGTCGTGAACGGCAACGCGCCCAGAGCAGCCCTGATCTCATCGTCTGTAACTACGGGCCCCTGGAATTGGAACGTTGGGTTTACCGATCCGAGCACCTCGTCGACTTCGCGACCGGGTGGCGCGTCGTTGTCGGCGACGGGGTCGTTGATGGCCTCGTCCCCCACTAGATCGGCACGGATTCCGGAATAGCCCGAATAGTAAAAGACGGCGACGTCATTGGGCCCGATCGCCGGTGGTCCCGCCACCCAAGCCGCGATAGCGGCGCAAATTCCTAATCCGTTCAGAGGGGGAAGAGGGGGATTGTTGGCGACGGTGATATTCGCCGCGTTCCAGTTGGCCCAATTCAGCAGGCTGAACTGGAAATCGACGGCGTCGGGACCGTAGCCATCATTGCCGATCAGCAGGGCGAAGTAATGCGTCTCGCAGGTGTCCGCGATGCCGTTATTGTCCACGTCATCGCAGGTCGATCCGTTTCCCTGATAGATGCCGCCGCCATCGAGGCAACACTGTTTAGACTCGACGAGGCAGGGACCGTCCGGCTGCGGGCAGCAGGCGCTGCCACTCGACCCGATCTTGCAGTCGGCACCGGCGCACCAGACTTGCGTGCCAAGCAAGGGGTAGGTCGTGACCGTACCTCCGGCAATCACGTCGATCGCCGGAGCGTCGGTGAAAAGCACCAGCGCGGTGAGCGGGTCCGCCTGGATCACGATACCGCCCAGACTACGGCCGCTGAGCCCCAGACAACCGATGCCCGGATTGAAATCGATGTTATTCGGATTCAGCTCGGTCTGAGCGATGCCCTGGCCGAATGGCAAGGCGGCCGCGGGACAGTCAATCGTCCCGCCACACGCTCCGTTTCCACCGGCTGGAATGCCAGGTCCGAACGGCCCGCCCGGAACCATCGCGGCTGGTGGACACATGCAGTGAATCCCGGAGGCCGGCCATCCGGCGTTTTGCGCGGCGACTCGCTGCGCACAGGGCGCAATGTTGAACGCAATGGCTCCGTTCGGACCTCCGTTGCAGGTTCCGAATGGCAGAACATTCGCGTCGGGTGCAAGCGGAACAAAGATCGTGCCGCTGGTCGTCGTCACCGTGACACCTCCTGGTCCTGGCGCGTTGCTCACGTAGTCCCCGGGCAGGTTGATCAGTGTGACGGTACCACCGGAAACGACATAGGCAGTGGAGTTGGTAAAGACGAGGATGCCGGCCGTCGCCCCGTTCGTCCAGGACAACGGCACGGCCACAATCGGCGCCGGCGGCGCAAACGACGATTGCACGCCGTCGAGGATGCACTCGATGCTCGGCGCCGTCGTCTCCACACATAGTGTGAACGTCACGAGGCTGCCATCGGGTGTACAAGCGGCGATGCCGGCGGCGCTGACCGGTGTGGAACCGGCCGGCAGGGGGAACTGATAGAGCTGGTTTGCAACCAGCACGCCGATGTGGGTATCCGTCACCGCAAAGGCGTTGACGAGAATGACGTCGGCGCGCGCTGCGGCGGGCACCAGTGCAGAAGCCAGGCAGGCGATCCGCAAGGCCCGCGCGGCGAACGGCGCGAAACAGGACTGTCCGATGTGTGACATGATGTTCTCCTTTCAAGCCGGCGGTCCGCGCACGCGCTCCGGCGCAACCGGCCGTTTCTCCGACAGCAAACCGTCGCGGCGCGCTCCGGCGGTCGACAGCGGAGTCCCGTTGTGATCTGGGTGGTATTCCGCTAGCATTGGCACCGTCGGGCGGCCGTCCGTTTGCTGCCCTCAACACCTACAACGCAAAGCCGGTTCAAGACGGCTCAGAAAACATGGGCGGCCGCCCCAGCCGAAGGTCACGGCGATGCT
>DASXUA010000018.1:0-4934 GCA_036505095.1 Phycisphaerae bacterium | reverse complement strand
ACGCCCGCGTCCCCGGCGTTAGGGAGGGCGAAGCTCCCGCCGAGCCGTCCTTGATCCGCGCCGTCGCCGACCGCCAGCACCTCGCCGAGCCCGTCGCGGCCGAGGATGTGGGGCAGCGCAGGTTTCGCCGGATACATGCCTTTGGCCAGGTACGCATCGGCCGGATTGATCGCCGCCAAGCGGACCTTCAGCAGCACCTGCCCCGCGCCCGGCTGCGGATCAGGCACCTCGCCCAGCCGCAGTTTGTCCACTCCGTCATATGAATCCATCAGCCACGCACGCATGCCTGATCTCCAATCGCGCGCCATTCCGAGGAGGGCGACACTCCTGGCCAATGAGCGCGCGCGCGGCGCTGTTGCGCCATCAGGGAGGGCGAGGCTCCTGCCGAGCCAATGACGGAGGGCAAGGCTTCCGCCGACCCGTTCGCCGCGCGAAAGTCATACCCGCCCACCCGCGCGGGTGCAAAGTCAGCCGCCGCGCACGTCGAGGCATCACGTTTAGCCGCAGGCCCCCGCCGCGGCGGTGAACTCCGGCCCGCGCTGCGCGCCGCGCCACACTCGCCGGGCGGGTGCATCCCATTTTAGGTGGCACGGCCAAGCAGCCTCACCGCTTGGCCGTGCGGCGCGCCGCGTTCGCACGGGCAAGCAAAAGGCCGCTTGCCCATGCCACCCGAGTTTCGCCACACTTTCTGCGATGCACCTCGCCGGGCTGCGGTATCGTCGGGGCACTTTACGACCGGGGATCACAGGCGTAAGCTTGGCGAGCCGCCGGATTTCCTCTGGCGGCGTTTGCGGGCGTAGCTCAATGGTAGAGCATCAGCCTTCCAAGCTGAACGTTGCGCGTTCGAGTCGCGTCGCCCGCTGGGACCGCGTGTTTGGCCGGCCGCCGCGCCACTAACATATCCGCGGCGGCCGGCTCACGCCTTCTTATCGCATTATCGGCTGCAACGCTCGACAGCACCTCCGGCGGGAGGCACCCACAGCGGGGATTGAGGTAGGCGATACGACACATCAGAAGCCGTTGCGGACGTGCAACCGTAACCCCGTGGCGGGCTTTGCGTCATTGGGGAATGAATAGCGGCGTGCTCAGGTAGCGCTCGGCCGTGTCTGCCAGGAGCACGACCATCAGCTTTCCGGCGCTGTCGGCGCGCGCGGCGATCATGAGCGCGGCGTGCAGGGCGGCACCGGACGACACGCCGGCCATGATCCCTTCTTCGCGAGCGAGCCGCCGCGCACACGCGAAGGCCTCCTCGTCGGTCACGACGACGACTTCGTCGATGATGGAGCGGTTCAGGACTTTCGGGATGAAACCGACGCCGATGCCCGGCATTTGATGCGTTCCGGCCGGCCGCCCGGATAGCAAAGCCGCGCCGGCCGGTTCCACGGCCACGACGCGCACGGTCGGCTTGCGCTGCTTGAGTACCTCACCCACGCCGGTGATCGTTCCGCCGGTGCCCACGGCGGAGACGAACACATCTACGTCGCCGCGTGTATCGTCCCAAATTTCGACGGCGGTGGTGCGCCGATGCACCTGAGGATTGGCCGGGTTGCTGAATTGGTCGAGCATGATCGCGTTCGGGTTTTCCCGCACGAACTGTGCGGCGCGTTGGACGGCTTCGACCATCAGGATGCCCGGCGTCAGCAACACCTCGGCGCCCAGATAGCGGAGCAGCGCGACCCTTTCGGCGGACATCGTTTCCGGCATCGTGAGGACCAGACGGTAGCCGCGGATAGCGGCCGCGAACGCCAGGCCGATGCCGGTATTTCCGCCGGTAGCTTCCACGAGCGTCATGCCGGCCCGTAAAACGCCACGGCGCTCGGCATCTTCAATCAGCGCGACGCCGAGCCGGTCCTTCACGCTTCCGCAGGGGTTTCTCATCTCCAGTTTGGCGGCCACTCGCCCGGGCAGACCCGCGGCCACGCGGGCAAGCGCGACCATCGGCGTTCTACCCGTGGTCGCAGATGCGTCAGGATGAATCAAGCGCGCCTCCGAGCCACGCACCTTTGGCAGGGCGAAGCCCTGCGCTGAATCAGCCCAGGGCAACGCCCTGGGGATTTGTGATGTCATGCAGCGCCAGCCCTGAAAGGGCGCGCTAACGGCTCCGTGCGCCATTAGCGCGCCCTTTCAGGGCTTTTGCCGAGCGGCGCCCCAAGCCCCAGGGCGTTGCCCTGGGCTGTCTTAGCGCGCCCCTAACGGGGCACGACGAAGCCAAAGACCTTACGTCAGCCGGCAGTACCAGTCATGCACCCGCCTTCTCGGCCGCGTTAACACGCTCCATCAGAGAACCACATTCGGGGCAGCGGCCACTGGTGTTGCCGGTAAGGTCGTAACCGCAACGAGGGCATTGGCCAAGTCCGCGCCTACCCAATCGTACGCGCCTGTAAGCGGACGCGCTTCCAATCACGAGCGGATAGCATGCGCAGGCCACCAAGGGCATCCAGAGCGGCACGCGGAGCCGCCGCACGCGGTACTGCGTGAATAGGTAATCAGCTGAACCTGACTCGTATTCAAAATCACCTACCGTGACGTGTCTCGTCGGCACGGCGCCAAGGCAGTAGCGTTCTATCGTGACGATGCTCCCGTACACATGAGCCGTCGGCAACCGATCCGCGATCCGCTCAGCGAGCCGTCGCTTACGTTGTGCGTCGAACTGAGCCCACTGGGCCGGTGAAGGGAAGTAACAGCCGGTATAAGTAATCGGTTGGTTCAGGAGTCGTTGAATCCGGCGTTCAGCCGGAATGCCCACGCCGAACCAAAGACCCAGCGTGCCGGCAGTGCCCAGCAGCGAAAGCGTTAGCGTCACGCGCTTGGCGAAGCGAGCGGAGTGTGAATCAGCTTGCACGCATTCACTCGGGTCGGGCATCTGTGCCCCGGCCTTTAGTATGCGCCTCCTCGGCCGCGATTACACGACGCGTCGTTTGGCCGCATTCTGGGCAGCGGCCGCTGGTGTTGCCGGCCAGGTCGTAGCCGCAGCGCTGGCAGCGGCCGGCGCGCATGGGAACAGGGTGACGCCAATGCACCCAAAGCGCAGCCAAGATCGCACTCGACACTGGAGTCGCGTAGACGGCGCAGGTAAAGAGAACAGCCCCTCTGAACGGACCAAGCTGCGTCGGCGACGGACGCGTGCTCGGGGCCGACATCAACAGGAGTGCGACGATGATGACGATGTGTGCCAGCGAGAGCGCGAACGTCAAAACAACCCAGCGATGGAAACGTGAAACTATCATGCCGCGGCTCCTCGACGCTGAATCGATGCTCCGCATTCAGGACACCTTCCGCTCGTGTTGCCGGTGAGGTCATAACCGCAGGGCACACATATGGCCTGGCCGCGCTCGTTCAAAGAACGGCGCAGGGAACGCCGGATCGTGCGCCGGCCCAGCCAACAGGTTGCCAAGTACCAGGTCCAAAGCAGACCAAAGCTTTGACCGACTGGCGAAAAAACGAGCGCCACGACGAGATTTTGCGAACGCGAGAGTTCGTAGTAAGTTTCCCGAAGCACAAACGGAAGTATGGTCAGTGAGATCAGCAAAGCGGCACCGACCCAGAACACGGGATGCTTGTACAACTGCTTCCAGGCACCACCGAGCGCCAGCGAACGCTCCCAATCGGTTTCGAGCTGACGCAACTCGGGGTAGAGGAGCGACTGTAACTTTCGGCTAGGCATGCGACTGCTCCAGCGCTCGTACCGGTGCCGCGGCTCCGCATTCCGGACACACGCCGCTCGTGTTGCCGGTCAGATCGTAGCCGCAGGCGGAGCAGTGACCCGGCGGCACCAGACTCCTGAGTTTTCGATAAGCGAGAAGAGCCAACAGCGTGCCGAGCGCGGCCGGCAGCGCGACTGCGGTGAGCATCAGCACAATGAGGCCGTCGAGCTGCTCGATATCGAACCGAGTCCTGAGCATGCGGCCCGCCACCAAAATAAACAGGAGTTTCGACTCGTAGAAGGTTGCGGTAGCGATCAGCAGCGCGGCGGCGCCGGCCGACAATCGCGACCAGCGCGCCTGCGGCGGCCGCTTCCAATAGGTCCACAGCCACAATACCGCGACAACGGGTACAACAAACATCGCGGCAGAAATTAGCCATCCTGTGAACACAAAGACGGCCGATAGCAGTGGAATGCTTCGGACCAAGGCGGTCAAGCCGACGACGACGACTCCACCGTAAAGAACTGCCAACAGGACAAACGCAATCACCGCTGCCCCGACCGCGCCCTTGATGGAGGGTATTTTGGGCGCGCTCATTTTCTTGTCCCGCATTCCGGACACACGCCGCTCGTGTTGCCCGTCAGATCATAGCCGCAGCGCTGACAGTGGCCGGGCTTGGGGCGGCGGTCGCGAACCCACAGCCACAGCGTGGGCGCGACAAGTATCAATACCGGCAACCAGACCGGGACACTAAGGATTTGGGTTCCGGGGAATGCTTCCCATCGAGGCATGAGGCCGTAGTGCGCGCTCGGTAATCGTGATCCGGCCGCAATCGGGCGCTGCCAGCAGCGACTGCCACTTCTTGTTGGGGAACGAATGACTGTGGCGTAGGGATACGAGGAAGTCCGCATTAGCCCAATCGTGAACCTCGATATTACGACACTGGCACTGCCCGTTTTGCTGACATACCCGAATTCTCGATAGAAGCTTAGCGCACCGGCACCTAGGAAACAGGCGCCGACGGTCGTTCCAATCCATTTTACAATGCGGCGGAGTCGTGAGCGTGTTCGCATGGCGATCGTCCGCGGCGGCTACGCAGCCGCCCCTCAACGAGTATGCGCGCGGCGTGCGAGGATTTCACGTCGCGCACGTCCCGGCGAAATCGGCAGGGCGGGTGTCGTCACCGGAATCGGCCGGTTGGTTCCTGCGGGCACGGCCGCTTAAGCGGCCGGCGCAGAGGGTCTGGCTCGCCTGTTTGTGGTATGATTCAAAGGGAGTGTTTGGCGGCGC
>DASXUA010000017.1:0-6186 GCA_036505095.1 Phycisphaerae bacterium | reverse complement strand
GCCTCGATCTGCTCGGGCGACACTACCCCTACGTTCAAGTCCTGATCGTAATTGCCCAGGGGCTGACTGTTCCAATGCGTGTGCGCCAGGCGTCCCTCGGAAAGCGGCCAACTGTACGCATAAGCCAGGTCCTCATAACCCATAAGCACGTGGCCCACCTCAGGATTCAGACAGCACAGCGCGTGACCGTCGCTCAGCAACTGCCGATTCTCCGCGCTGCGTAGCAGGGACTCGACGTGCTTCGCCAGCAGCATGCCCTCGGCCGTCGTGCCGAACAAGATGCGACCGCGCGGCTCGTAGGGCTTGGGCTCGACTGCCACGCGCACGCCCGGCACCGCGTCCATGGCCTCGGCCAACCCTTCCGCAAAGCGCTGCCGCATGCCGACGAAGTCGATCCCGAAGGGGTTCTCATAGCCGTCGATCCCGGGCCACACGACCGCGAAATCCGTGTCCAATTCGCGATTCAACTCCAGCGCGCGCCGTGTGCGCTCGATGGCCGCGCGCCGCGGACCCTCCAGCGGATTCGAAAGCGAGCCGAATTCGAATTGCTGATCCCAGAACAGCAGCGGGATCACGGTGATCAGACGGATCCCCGTATCGTGGCTGAACTTCTTCCACAGATCGAGGTTCTGCTCGTTGATCTCGTTGGGATAATGCGCCTCGAGCCCCTTCAAACCGTGGTCCGCCAGCCGCGCCGCAATCTCCAGCCGTTGCTCGATACTCAAATCCGGTTGGTATTTGGCATGAAAGCGGCTGAAGGCCGGCGAGAAGTACCAGATGCCGGCCGAGAAGCGCAGGTCCAATTCGAACGAGTTCAGATGCGCGCGCAGGTTGTCCGGGGTGAAGCGCGAGACCTGACCGCGAAGATCGGGCAAGGGCATCAAACTTCCTCCTGTGTCATTGCGACGCGCGCCGCCTGCGGCGCCCGCTACGCGAGCGTGGCAGCACGATCCGAGTCAGCTTGCGCACGGAATCGAAGTGAATACTCAGCCGGTCAAAGACGCCGAATCTTCCCAGGAGATTTGGCACCGCTTCGCTGGCACTGATCGCGAACGGGAGGTCCAAAGCCACATTGTCGTCGAACCGTGCACTGAGGACGTGAACATGTGCCTGGACCTCACCGCCGCCGACGCCACCTAACCCGACGCGCTGTCCATTGTGCAACGATAGGCCGAGTTCGTCCGCCACGGAGCGCCGCAATAGCGAGATCACCGCCCCGGAATCGACCTGCACAATAACACCGTGTGGCTGACCGCTAGCATCAAGCAACTCGATGCTCGCCATGGGAACCCAAATGGGTCCGAAGTACTTATGTGCCCGCCGCACCCACGGGTAAGTCGCCATACGTCAAGTCGGTCTCATCTAATGCGACCAAGAGAAACTTTCCGTCGCGCGCGCGCTCGCGCGCCTGATCGGCCGCCTCAACGGCAGTCTCGCCCGTTCCGACTACCTCGCCCTGGCACACGGCAATCCATTTGCCTGGGTACTTTTCGTACAGTTCCAAGCTGTGGTCGACGAACCACTTGAAATCCGCGGAAGCCATGTGGCACCTCGTATGTGATTGTAGCACGCGCGAGTATGGGACGGAAGACATATGTCAGCGCGTCGCGGTCCGGCCAGCTTCTGCCTGAAGGTAATCGCGCGTGAATTCCAGGAACTTACGCATCGTGGTCTCGTAGGTGAATTGACTCAGCACCACCTGCCGCATGCCGGCCGCCAGCTCGGTCCGCAGCGCCGGCTGATCGATGAAGCGATCGGCGATACTCGCGAACGAATCGGCCGAGTCAAAGACGATCTCGCCGAAGCGCGGAAAGCATTCGGCGGCGCAGGACAGCTCCGATTGAATCCGGAGCTCGGCCAGCTTGTCCTGCCCGTCGTCGGGCAGCGGATCGCCGCTGACGCGCCGGAATGCCTCCAGCGCCGCGCGCAGCTCGTCATCAGCGGACGAAAGCATGGCGCGCGTGCTGGTGATATCCACTTTATCACAGCGCCTGCAGATCGCTTTGACCAACAGGCCGTTGAAATCCGCCGGCGAACGGCGCGCCAGAAAGAATCCACCCGCGGCCAGGCCATCCATCGCGCGCTGATGGATGAACCCCGCCGGAAAGATCTGCAAGTTGATGGTCGACGCTTGATAAATCGCACGCAGTTCGGCGCCGTTGGCGGCCACGCCGCGGGCATAGCGACCCAATCGCGGATGCTGGTCCCAGCCGCGGCCATACAGATGAAACGAGCGGCCGCGCCGGTCGCACCAGTCGGCCACCCATTCCAGGGCCTGGTGCCGATAGAAGCGGTCCATCACACGCCACACGTACCACGTCAGAATCCATTCGCGCATGGGCGCGTTCTGAACGTACGCGCCGGCCTGGCGCTCGGCGCGCTCGATCAGGGCGACGGCGCGCGGCCCCACCGTCAGCTCGCCAGCCGACATGGACTGCTCGATCAGCCTGTAGAGTTGTTCCAGCAAGCGCTGGCCGCCCGCGTCGCTGATGCTGCGCGACTCGTGCTCGTGGTAAGCGCGCGGCGTCTGCGACTGATTGCTGACATAGGAAACGTCGCAGCGATGCGGCGCCAACTCGTCCGCGCTCATCGGCGCGGCGCTGAATTCATGCGGATTGGCCGGCATCGCGGCCGTCAGGTACTTATGCGGCGGAAGTCCGAACCGCAGGCAGGCCGACTGCTTGGTCATACCGACCACCACATCCAGCGGCCCGACGCGCGCCATCCCTTCGCGATTCAGCGCATGCGGCAGACCGTCCTGATCCCACGTGAGGATCGGCAGATTCTCCGGCAGACGGCTTTCGTGACCGCGGCGGAAATGATCGATGATGAAGAACAAGTCGGGATCGAAATCGGCCACCTCGTCATGGTAACGGCTCGCAGCGATGCCATGATGATCGCTGCGTTCGGTGATGACGCGATGCTGACAGCCCAGGGACTCAAACGCGCGGCGCGCATCGCGCATGGAGTATTGCAGGAACGTGGTGTGCCGGCTCACAAACGACAGGATGCGCAGCGGTGGTCCGGAGCCTTCCAGCGCCGCACGGAAGCGCCGCGCCCAGTAATGCACGTCACGGCCGGCGTATTGTTGCTGCATGCGCAGCGCGGACTCGTCGGCCCGCTGCACCCGAAAGTCGTTGACGCGCACGATCACGGGCGCGGCCCCGGTCTCCGGCGGAACAGGTCGCAGCCGCGTACGTACGGCCACTTTCGGCAGCATCAGGTCGATATCGCGCCGCAGAAGGGCCTCGAACTGCTCGCCCGCCGCCGGTCCGCAGAACCAGTGCACGCGCGGATCAACAATGACGTCACTCCAATCGTGTAGGTGCAGAACGATCGCCAGGGCCACCAGATCGGGTTCGATGACGTATAGCGCGCAGCTATAACCCAGGAAGGTATCGCGGGTGACGTCGTAGACCCGTCGAAAATACCAGCCGAATCCGAGCCCCTCGAACAAATAAGGCGCCGGCGTGTTGGCGGTGCGGTCGTGAGCCAGCGGCCGCGTCTCCGCGTCCTGGCGATGCGGACGAAGCCCCAGCAGCCAGCGCATCCTCATCGGCTCGGCGCGAGCCTCGCCCTCCCGCTCCAGCACCTGATAGTTGCCATCCGCGGCGCGATGCAAGTCAAAGCGCGTGTGCGCCGCCTGCCAGGCGGCGCTGATGGCTTCCGCCTGCGACGTGCGCAAGCCAAGCGCTTGCAGGTTTCGGCGGAATCGGCCGCCGCAGGCGGACCACGAGACCCGGCTCGGCCGCACTCGGGCCAGGACAGCTTCGGCCGCGGAGAACTCGGGCGCCTCACGGAGCGCGGGCGGCAGTGCCGACAGAAACTCTCGGGCGGCCGAGTTAAGCCCGAGTTGCAGATAGGTACGCAGGACGGGCAGCACTTGCGCGCCGTCGACCGATCTTTCCGGCAAGTCGGCGGCTACCGCGGCGGGCGCGCACCGCTCCACCGGATCCGAGACCGTCGAGGAGCTTGACCCTCCCGTAATGTTGGACAGCATGGCGCGCTCGCGAACCGCGCAAGAAGGCCCCATCCGCCCTATCGGCCAAGCGCAGTCGGAGACTGCACCGATCCCTGCTCCGCGACGCCGTGGGTGCCATGTGATACCTGAAACGGAGGGATGAAAGCGGGGTTCGAGGGGCCGAGCCGCCGGCGGTCGGAAATCGCAATAGACCCCTCAAGGGCGGCCCGCGATTCTGCTCGCGTCCCCCCGAGCCCCAGTCTCTCGGCAGCCGTCTCTGGCGCGGCGACTAGACCTCGCGCGGGACGGCGGGCTTCCGTCCCCCCGTTGGTACTATGTTGCTCCCCGAGCGCAGAATTGCACTATCGTCTAACCCGGGCCCGTAAAGTTGCGTTGGAACGCCGCCACATCCCGCAGATCGATATCGTCGTCCTGATCGGCATCCAGAACCAGGCACTGGCCATTGGTGGGCATCACGCCAGGTCCCTGCAAACAGCCCACCATCGCGGTCCAATCGGCTAGATCGACATCGCCATCACCGTCGAAGTCATCCGGCACGACTGCGGGCGACATCGTCGTCACATTGGTCAGATAAATGAGATCGCCGGTAACCAGAAAATTGTTGTTGATGGCGTTGCCGGCCGCGTAAAACGTGACCGGCCCCATGTCCGCGGGTGGTGCCTGCCAACGCACTGCATATTGGGCCGCGTGACCCAGCGCAATCCAGTTGATCACCGAGTTGTTGACGCCCGTGGCCGTGTGCGTCACGAAGCCGGCCAGACCAGGTGCCACACGCGTATTCACCGGGTCAGTGAGAATCAGGGCGCCGATATGATTGCCGACCGCATCTTCGGCGCTGATCTCAAATCCAGCGCCAACCTGGACCGGATCGGACACGCGCACGATCAGGTCGTACGACGTGTTGAGCTGGTACTGGGCGGGAACGTTCAGAATCTGCACCATCCCCGTGCCCGCCATCGCACCGTGACAGACGACGCAACTCACACCGCCGCTCGCGACGCTTCCATTCAGACCGCCGAATGCCCCCACGCGATTGGCCCGCGCCAAAGGGGGCAGCGCGCCCAAGATGATGGCGAATACTACCAACGCGCGCACCACGATTGGGGGCCTCATGCTCATTCCTCCACTCGCAAGGCGTCAATGCTCGGCGGACGCAGCGCTACGGTGCACCCGGCGGACCCTGCCCGCGCGCAATCCGCAACACGACGCCGGAGGTCCCAAACGGCACGCCGGTGCTGTTGGCGAGCACATACAGTTCCCCGGCCGCGTCCTGGCCCGTGCCCAGCACCGACAGGCCGAGCGGCGCCTGACCGGCAAGATGGAATTCGAAAATGTGATGATTGGCACCCTGCAGGAAGAAGAGCCGGCCGTCGTTGTTGAAGGTGCGCGCGAAGTCGCCGAAGACATACCGCCCATGCAACCACGGAATGGCCGCGCCGCGATACACGAACCCGCCGATCACCGAGAGACCTTCGTCGTGGTCGTACTCGGCGATTGGATCGATCAGCCCGGCCGGCACGCCCGGACTGTTGGCCGTTACGAAGCCCGGGGCGGGACCATTGGGATCGAACAGAAAGCTGCCCTCTTTGATCCGCCAGCCGTAATTGCCGCCCGGAACAACGATATCGACTTCCTCGATGGCGTTTTGCCCGACATCGCCCACATAGAGAGCGCCGGTCAGGCGGTCGAACGAGAAACGCCACGGATTGCGGAATCCGTATGCGTAGATTTCCGGCAAGAAATCCGGCTGCCCGACAAACGGATTATCATCCGGCACGCCGTATTGGCCGTTCGCCGAGTTGGAACCGCGCGGATCAATCCTGAACAATTTGCCCAGCGCGACCTGGGTGTTCTGACCGTTGCCGTTCGGGCCGTGACCCACGGTGGGACCGCCGATAAATGGCGTGCCATCCTGATCGTCGGCCCCGCCACCGTCGCCGATGGAGATGTAAAGCATCTCGTCGGGGCCGAAATTCAGGCAGCCGCCGTTATGGTTGAACTGCGGTTTGTCGATCCGCAGAAGCACGCGCACGCTGTTCGGATCCACAACCGAGGCGGGGTTCTGGGGGTTGGGCACATGCCATTCGGCGACGACGCTCTGACAGTTGGGGATCGTGCCAGGAGGCATGGTGGAGAAGTCGGCCGGCCCATTCACCGGCTCGGATGTAAACGTGTAGAGGAATCCGTTCTTGGCGTAATCTGGA
>DASXUA010000016.1:0-6585 GCA_036505095.1 Phycisphaerae bacterium | reverse complement strand
GCGATGTTCTGCTGGAACGTGCAGTTGATGATGGTTGGACTGCCACTGTCGATGTACACGCCGCCACCCTGCTGGAAGCCTGAGCTACCGTGCGGACAGGCAAACGCGGGCGTAACATGCTGCCCGAGCGCTCGCCCGCGGAAGATCGTAAAGCCATCCAGCACGGCGGTGGCATCCGTTCCACTGCCGTCGACCACGTGGCAAACATCAAACCCCATCGGCAGGTCGCCGCTCAGGATCGTTACGTGATCCTGTGGATCGCGCTGATCGAGGCTCGTCTCGTTTCCGGAGAAGCCGCCGTACAACTCAACCCCGTTCCTGAGCTGGAACGAGTCAAAGGGGGTCAAACCCGGCAGGTAAGTGCCGGCCGCGACCCAGATTTGGCTCGGTATGGGAGCTGTCGTGAGAGCGGTCTGCAGGTTGTTGTAAGCGGTCGCCCAGCTCGCGCCGTTGCCGCCCGGCGCCGCGGCGGCGTTCACGTAAACAATGACCTGACCATGGACGGCGGGCACACCGCCCAAGATCGCGGCCGCCAAGACCGTCCGGGATAGTGATGACCGCGATTGGAGCATTTCTCGTCACCTCCGCACTTCCCCACCGCAACCAACGCCGGCTTAAAGTGCGGGGCACCCTATACGGGCATAGCGTCGATGCCCTATGGCTGCGGCGACTCAAAGCAGCCAGTGCCCCACCCGACCGTCACCGCGTCGTCGTACGTGTCCTCGCACAGGCTGTAGGTCAGATCGACCTTCAGCGTCGCGCACAAGAACTCACGTTGAGCAATCAGGTGCGGGCTGCTCCACGGGCCGTTCACCCACGATATCGAATAGCTGCCCTGCGCGACGCCGAGCCTCTGCGGCCAGAACCGCCAATGGTCGGTACTCGTTGCCCCGGGGGTATAGTAGTCGCGCGCGACGAACAGGCTGTCACCGGACTCGCGGATCATCATCGCCAGTGCGGCGACAACTTTTTGCGTGCCATCTGGATGCAAGTTATCACGACCGTCGCCAGTGGTCAAGTAAAAGCCGGAAAATTAACGCAACCGCTGAGCCCGCTTGAAGTCCTCCGCGCCAGGCCAAGCGCGCGAGACCGCTCACCGGTCGCGTTACCCACGAGGTGCAGCGCTGCGCCGCGCGCAACGGCTGACGGCGTACTTTGGACGAATTCCACCTCCGACCATCTCGACCGGCCCGTCGGCGCTTACGCCGCGCGCGAACGCGCTTCGGAGGTCGCGTCGGCGCGCCGCGGGACGAGCGCCCAGCGCCGTCAACGGAGTCCCCGCCATGCAGCCGAGCCATCCGGGTCCGGGAAGATCGGCCCCCGCACGAATTTCCGTGCCAAACGGGGAGCACCCTGTTACAATACGAGACTGGAGCGTTCGTCCCCGCGACGCGCCTGCTCCCGCGCCCGCAGGGACTCGCCGGAATTGCGGCGCGCCGGATCGCGCCGAGCGGAACTTACCTGAATGGAGCGCGGAGGAGGCGTCATGCGGAGTTATCGTTCTGGTTGGGCAGGGGCGGCGCTGGTTGCCATCGCAGCGGTGCTGAGCAATTCGGCAGCGGCCGACACGTTCGTAACATGGACCATCACGGGCGGCAGCGGCGTCGTACAGATCGGCGACACGCGCGTTGAACTCGCGATCAGCCAGTCGAATCTGGAGGCGCTGAGCGTGGGTCACGAGTTCCGCGCCATCACCGCCGGCGGCGCCACCCTGGCGGTCGTTCCGTCGGGCACAGCGGCGACGCCGCGGCCGATGATTTCATATCAACTCTACACGACCCCGAACACGTCCGTGCTACTGCAGGGGCCTGAGGGCCTCTATGCGGTTGAGATTTACGACGCCATGTTCGACTCGGCCGCCGGGCAGCTCGTGCTCGATGACGCGCAGTTGCTGCAGAGTAACAGCGACGGCTCCACTTCGATCGTGGGGACGGTCAGCTTCGCGCTGAACGCGATCGTCACCAACGTGCAGGTCTCGATCGATCCCGCGCCGATCACCTACGATGGGGACTGGCCGGAAATCTGCCCGAACCCCTCCACCGGACCGGATGTGATCGTCGGCGACTTGCCGAGCACCGGGAACTTCGGCACCAACGGCAGCGGCATCTACGCGTATTCCGCCGCCACCACCTCCTGCAACATTGGCAACGTGACCCTGAATTGGATTTCCAGTACCAACCAGCATCCGGTCATCGGGCAGAACCTTTACCGCCTGAAAACAGTGAATGGGTCCGGCCGTTTCGAGCAAGTCGGCATGTCGTGGCTGAAGCACGGCTTCGCGGCGCTGGCGGGAAGCCTCTGCTGCCCGTGCAACAATCCCGGCACGCAGACTCTGCTGGGGACGGGCTGCTCCGACCCATATTGTGCCGGCCTGAATGGCCAACAGAGCCTGCTCGGACCGCGCTCGCACGTCAACGCGTCCACCGGCTGCTATCCATATCCGTTCAGCAATCCGTCGCAGAGCGCCTGCGGCGGCGGGAACAACTACATCATACCACCCGCCGCGACCGCCACCATTGGGCGGCGGCTGCAGGTCGCGTTCGCGGATCTGGACGCCGCGCAGAACCCGGGTGCGCTGTACTTCATCGAAGGCCATTATATTGCGCCCGACGATGCGGCCGCCGGCAACGATAACAACAACGCCTCCTACCGGCGCGTGGCTTTCAGCAGCACGAGCTTGTCGATCGCGGCCGGCTCCACGACGCATCAGCAGAGCGCCGCCATCGTCGCCTGGAAAGACAACGACTCGGGCGTGAATCTCGCGAACATCGATATCCCGGGTGACGGGCGCATGACGCTGGGCTACAGGGTGACTGATCTGGGTGGTGGTCAGCAGCATTACGAATATGCCCTCTATAACATGAACTCCCACCGTTCGGCGCAGTCGTTCTCGATTCCGGTTCCGGCCGGCGTCGTGATCACGAACATCGGCTTCCACGATGTTTCGTATCACAGCGGTGAGCCGTATTCAGGCGCCGACTGGACCGGCGGCGCCTTGGATGGCGGCATCACCTGGTCCACGGAGACCTATGCCCAGAACGTCAACGCCAACGCGCTGCGCTGGGGGACGCTCTACAACTTCCGCTTCGACGCCAACACCGTGCCGCAGGCCGCGGACGCCACAATCGGACTGTTCAGGCCCGGCACGCCGACCTCGATGACGGTCGCGGCGGTCGGGCCTTCGTTGTCCGCCGGGCTGGTGAACATCGTCAGTGCCAACCCACCGGCGCCCGCGGGTAATCCCTACATCCCGGGCCAGCCATATCGCGACGTGCTCGACACGGGCACGGGTGCCGCGCTGTCGGCCGGCATTGGCGGCGCGGGGACTAATCCGCAGGGCGGCATCAACTACGCCCCGATCAGCGTGACGTTCACTGCCACGCCGTCGCCGGCGCCCACGCCGGCTAACATTACGGTCGCCTGCACGGGCGGCATATGTCCGACGGTGACCGCGGTTTCCGGCAGTGGCGCCGGGCCGTACGACATCTCGCTGTCGGGGGTGATCCCGCCGCTGAATTGCACGACCATCACCTTTACCGGCACGAACGCTGGGCAGAAGTTACAATACACGTCCGCTCCGGGTGACGTGGATCTGGACGGAGCGGCCAGCACGCTGGACCTTTTGTGGCTGGTGCAACAGCTCAACAACGGCACGGCCAATCTGCCGACGAATCTGGCGCGCTACAACATCGATCGTAGCGCCGGGGGCGGCTCGCAGGTCAACACCGGCGACCTGCTGCGGCTCGTGCAGCTTCTGAACGGCACGAACACCACGCAGGCGTTCAACGGCCTGACGGTCGCCGGCTGCCCATAGTCTGGTTTGCAGCGTCGGGCCTCGTGCCCGGCGCGCGGCGGACGGCGCCGCCCACAAGGGGCGACGCTACATCGGCGAGATTCAGGCCCGGTTGGGAGCGATCCCCACCGGGCCTTCATTTTGCGCGCTGCGCACGCGTGAACCACGACTCAGGGGATGCGATAGCGGCTGGCGTCGGCCGGTCGGCCCCAGGCCTCGTACATATCGACGATGCGCCGCCGCGCGCGGAACGTGCGATCGTCGTTGCGGCCGAGCGTATCGCGGATTCGTGGATAGCTGTGCAGCAGCAGCGGCTCGGCCTCCTCGTAATGCCCCAGCGCCGTCAGCGCGCCGCCCAGCATGTTCTCAGCATAGGCTGTCAACCAGTGCTCCGGCGAAAGCACCTGGCGGCGATGCTCAGCGCACTGGTGCAGCAGCGCCTCCGCGCGCACCGCGTCGTCCCGCCCCAGGCAGAGCACCCCCATCAGCAGTTCCCAGCCGGAATGTTGCAGCGAGTCCGGCGGCTGCGCGCGCGTGCTGTCTTCCAGCGCCGCTATCTCAGCGTACAGCGCGTCGACACTCGCCCGATCGCCCGTCGCCACCAGCAGTTCGGCCAGACCCTGCCGCGTCGAAAAAACCGATGAATGCTCGTCGCCGAAGTGTGGGCGCAGGATGTCGAGCGCGCGGCGGTAGAGCGCAAGGGCGTCGCCATCATCGCCCCGCAAACTGCGGAGCCGCGCCAGGTGCACCAGCGTGTGCGCCGCATCCGGGTCCACGGTCCCGCCGAGCTCCTGGCGGATTTCCAGCGCTTCGCGACACACCGAGTCCGCCGCGGCGTATGCCCCCGCATCGCGCAGCACCAGGCTCAGTTCGATGAGCGCGCTGCCCACCGGCGCGGAGCGCTCGCCGGCCCGCCGACGGGCGTCATCGACAAACTGTCGGGCGAGACGCTCGGCCTCCGCATAGTCACCCTTCAGCCGTAACGTATGAGTCAGCGCCAAGCGCAGCCACTCGGTGTCCGGCTGCAGCGCCAGCGCCTCCCGATACAGGTGCTCCGCTCCGGCCAGATCGCCGGAAGTCTGCAGCACGGAGGCCAGCGCGCCAGTCACCGCACTGATGGTCAGCGGGTACGAGCGCGCGCGCGTCCCCAACTCGCGACGGATATCCAGGGCGGCGCGGCAGGCGCGCTCGGCCGAGACATACTCTCCTTTGCGCTGCAGGAATCGTCCAAGGTCGCAGAGGCTCTCCGCCACCACTGGGTGTCGCGCGCCCAAGGCGGCGCGGCGCAACTCGTAAGCGCTGCTGGAGACGGCGGCGGCGCGCTCGAACAGCTCCAGCCGGCCATAGGCATTCGCCAGCGTGTTGAACAGCGTGGCCTGCACGAGTGGCAGGTTCTTAAAACGCTCCGGAATCGTACGCGCCTCACGATCGAGCAATTCACGGACTCTAACCGTGTTGCCCATCGGATCAGCGTCTGACGCCGCGGCGGGATCCAACGAACCGAACAGGCTGACGAGATAGCTCAAAGCCTGGTTGGCTTTTTCGGCTTCGGCGCGCGTGGAGTGCTCGGCGGCTTCGGCACGCAGCCGATTCAACTCGGCGCGCCCGTACAGTACGGTCATGCTGATCGCCAAAACCGTGACGGACACGAACAACATCGTCAGCGCGGCGAACAGCGGTCGATGGCGGCTGACCAGCTTGCGAAGCTGGTACGTCGCGCTGGGAGGCCGCGCTTCGATCGGCTGGTTGTTGAGGAATCGCTCGACGTCGCGCCCCAAGTCGGCGGCCGACTGGTAACGCCGCTCGCGGACTTTTTCCAGCGCCTTGAGCGTGATGGTTTCGAGGTCGCCGCGCAGCCGGCGGTCGAGGGCCGAGAGTCGTCGCGGCGCCGCTTCGTGGATCATGCGCGCCGCGTTCGAGAACGAGGCGGTGCTCACGTCGTACGGCAGACTCCCGCACAACAACTCGAACAAGACCACGCCCAGGGCATAGACGTCGCTGCGCGTGTCCAGCGCCGCCGGGTCGAAGGCGCACTGCTCGGGACTCATGTACTGCAGCGTGCCGACCAGCTCGCGGCCGCCGGTGCGCGTGAGTGTGGGCGCCCCCTCGGGCTGCAGCACGCGCGCGACGCCGAAGTCGATGATCTTGGGCTGTCCGTCGTCGCCCACCAGGATGTTGGCCGGCTTGAGATCGCGATGAATAACGCCCTTCTGATGGCCATGATGCACCCCCTCGCAAACCTTCACGAACAGTTCCAGCCGCTGGCGGAGCGAGAGCTGTTCGGCATCCGCGTACACCGTAAGCGTGCGCGCCTGGCAGACGTATTCCATTGCGAAAAATGGGATGACCAGCGCTGACTCGCTGTGCGTACCGGCCTCGTATATCTGTGCGATCGCCGGATGCCGCAGCCGGCCGAGCACTTGCGACTCCTCCTGGAAGCGGCGCAGCGCGCTGGCGGCGCCGAGTCCTGCGCGCATGACCTTGACGGCCACCGTGCGGCGCGGGTTCCGCTGAAGGGCTTCATAAACCGTGCCCATGCCCCCCGACCCGATGGCACGCACCAGTTCGTACGCTCCGATGTGCTGCCCCGGCGCAAAGAGGTCGCCGGGAGAATCTTCAACCAGCAGCCCGGAAACCGCGCCCAGGACCGGCTGCTCAATGAAATCTTCTGCCCGCTTGTCAAACGTCAGGAGCGCATCAACTTCGCGGCGCAGTTCGGAATCTCCCCGGCAAGCCTGATCCAAGAACACGGCGCGCGCGGCGCCTTGGCGCTGACAGGCCGCCTCAAAGAC
>DASXUA010000015.1:0-7627 GCA_036505095.1 Phycisphaerae bacterium | reverse complement strand
GAGGCACTCGACCTTACACGAGAGGAGGCTAAGAGAGCAATAGAAGCACTGAAGCGGGACACAGGAAGGGGTAATGCAGATCATGGAAAGATCTGGAGCAATGGCGACGTAACGGATGCGGCAGGAGAGCTTATCGGAAACCTCTACGACTATGTGGCGATCCTTGGATTTTGATGCCTCAGTCCTGCTCACTTAACCGGCGCGTCTCCGGTACTCTCTCTCGCTTGGCTGTTGTTCCAATAAGCAGCCGCCCTCGTTGAACGCTTTTGGGCAAGACCGCGCCCGACGGCGCGATTCAAGGAAAGCGTTGTGACACATAGGAGCTTAACCCCCCCCTCCAAGGCGAGTGGTAGGGTACACGCTAACTTTGGCGTCCGCGGGACGAACTTAGTCCCCGAGAGCATCACGCGCCGGTTAGGTATTGAGCCGACTTGGGCATTCGCGAAGGGCGATAGCTACATCGGCCACGTCGACAGGAACACGATCAGCGCTCGAATTCGTGCGTCCGGTGTCTGGATCTTTTCATCGGCGCAAACGATTAGATCGCGCCATCCGCTGGATCACATTACGTATCTGCTTGAGCAGCTTGAGCCAAAGCGCCCGGCGATTTCTAGGCTCATTGCGAAGCCAGAATACTATGTGGCTGTCTGGGTTCACTATGTGCCGGCTGCCGGTCCATGGGGATACGAGCTTCCAGCCCGAATACTCAGCCGGTTGTGTAAGCTCTGCCAAAGCGTGAATTTCACCTACGATCCAGGGAAAATCGGCGACTTGGATACTTCCTGAGTATCAACCTAGGCGCACGGAGAAGCTGTTTACTATGTTTGCTCCGCGACCGGGCGACGACAGCAACAGCTCGGCCATGGGTCCGAACTACCGGCGCGAATACTGGTACGATCCGGCCGGCAATCGGCTCGCCATGCGCGAAGCGACCCCCACCAGCACCACCGAGTCACAGGACACGGTGAATGTCATCACGCGCTACAATTACTGGTTCCCCGTCAAAACGCTCGACACGAATACCTACGAGCCCGGCACGCCGCTTTCGAGCTGCAACGCCTACGGCACCGCCGGGCCCAAGGACCAGCTTTTGGGCGAGCAGCGTTTCGAATTGGCGCACGGATCGACGCCGCTGACCATCACTGGCACGTATTACGTGTACGCCGCGGTGGATGGAAGCTGGCACAAGAACAGCCTGACCGAGAAGCGCGCGCGCAGCGCCCGGAAGGACGGCAGCAACTGGGTGAGCACCGCGCGTCAGGACACCAAGTACACGTACCAGAAGTTCATGTTCCTGAACTCCATGAACATGGAGCGCGAGCGCCTGGAAGAGGGCTGCGTGGTCGAGCGCTGGGGCGCGCAGGAGGCCTACGGCTACGATATCTTGGGCCGCTTGCTCTGGCGGCATCACAACGATTGTACCGATTCCTGCACCCCGCAGGACGGGTGCTGGCCGTGCCCCAGCGGCTCGATCGAGCTGTGCAGCTCGCCCGGGCTGCCGGAAGGTTTGGCCGAGTGGGTGATCTACGAGTACAACGGCGCGTCGCCGCAGGTGCTGGGCGAGCGCGGTCCGATCGTGAAGGCCTCGGAGATCCAGACCAACGACTGGATCCACGCCACCTACACGCCCGGCCTGCGCGCCGGCGAGACCGCTACGGATCAGTACCAGGTAGTGCAGCGGAGATGCAGGTCATCTGCAGCACGTGCTCGACCTCGATCTTCAGTTGTTTTGCAATCGGGTGATCGGGGCGATCATCACTCAAGAGGGTACACATCCGATTAAACGACTCGCGCGCCTCCTCGGTGCGGCCGAGCTGTTGCAGCGACAGCGTGATGAAGGCTACATCCTCGGGGATGCCTTCGGGAAACCACTGCGCGCGGCGCAGCTCGTCGGCTTGCCGCATGCACACCAGCGCGGTTTCGAAGTGTCCCAACCGGTAATGGGCCATGCCGAGCGTCTTGAGGATCTGCACGTCGCCCGGCGTGAGTTCATTGGCCCGGCAGAGCGCCTGGAGCGCTACCTCATACACGGACATTGCCATGTTCGGAAAGACGAGCACATTCCAACCCCACACGTCCAGGACGCCTGCGGGTGGGTTGGAATCCATGATGTGCTGAAGCCTGGGGATCAATCGCTCTGAGTTCGCCCCCCAGCGGGCGTAAAGCGTGACCAGGCGCGTCCAGGCGCCCCAGGTCGCGGAGTGCGATGATCCAAGGCTCCGCAGCAACAGTTCGTAACCCTCCACAAGCCACAGCTCGGCTTCCTCGTATCGACCCAGCCCCATCAAATGGCCGCCGAGCAGGCTGCTTACGTTCCCGCCCCGGCTGGGAGTTTTTCTGCGGCTATCGCCTGCCAACAGCACGGCCTCGCGCGCCAGCGGCTCGCCAGTCTGGTAGTCGCCCAGAGCTTCGAGTGCGGCTGCGACCCAAAATGAGGCCGCGGCGCGTTTATGCGGATGCAGGTGCGGGTTGCTGCGCGCCATGGTCAAGAGCTCCTGGAAACCGCGCAGGCTGACCTGCTCGTCGAATCCCCGCTTGTGGATGTACGCGTCCAGCCATGGACTCATCACATCGACGAACAGAGCGGATAGCTCATGATCGTCGGCCAGAGAGCTGCGGCGCAGCGCGAGCACCTGCTCGAGCAACTCGGGGGCCTCTGGCGAGCCGGCAATCAACGCAATTCGCAGCCCGCGCATCGCGGTCCACAGCGGCGCATGCTCCGGTCCGAAGGCTATACCGGCCGAAAACAGGGATGACGACTGGTGCAGACGCGCCAGCGCGCCGGCCAGCAGGCGCCGCTGTTCGGTCGCATCCGCGGGCCGTCCGAGCGCCTCGTAAGTAGTGATCAGATAGCGCAGCGCGGTCGCGACGCTTCGATGGGTCCAGCCATAGGCGGCTATCACGCGCTGCAGGCCGCGCTGCAGCAGGACCTCTGCCTCCGCATGCCTTTGCTGACCGACCAGACACATACCCAGGCGCTGCTCGAACTCGGCCACCATCCAATGGTCCACGGGCAATACGCCCCGCAGCACCTCGATCGTTTCGCGCGCGACGCTCTCGGCCTCCTGGTACTGTGTGGCCCGGATCTTCGCGCTGATAAGGATCCCGAGCGTCTCGAACACTCGGCTGTGCGTCGGGGGCAGCAGCCGTCGTTGGATGGCGAGCGCCTGGCCCAGGCAATCGGCGGCGTCGGCATCCTGCCTACGCGTGCTGACGTCGCGGCCGTGAATGTAGAGCGCGTCCGCAATGAGCAGCCATGCGGAATCGTCGAGCGCCAGCGCACTCTCCGCCTGCCCCACAAACTCCGCGACGAGCAGGCGTGATCTGGCAGCGTCAAATTCCCGCTCACAGCATTGGCACATCGCCCGCGCAGCTTCGGCCAATGGCGCATGCGTCTGCTCGAGCAGCGCGGCGGGCATACCACGCAGTCGCCGCCAATGCTCGGGCCAGGTGACGTCCCCCAGTTCGTTCAGCACGTATGCATACGGCCAGAGCGTCTTATAGACCGCTTGAGGCTCAGCACCGTCCTGGGTGTCGAGAATCTGAAGCGCCCGGGCCAGTTGCTGCTCCGCATCCTCCAGCACGCCCAGCGACGCATAGGCCCGCCCAATGGCTGTGCGTACGGCCGCCTCGGTCTGGGGCTGAGTGGACAGCGCCGCGTCGATCTCGTCCGCCGCGCTGTCCAGCAGCTTCTGCACGGACATGTCGCGCATCTGCGTCACATCCGGATCGGTCATGCTCAGCATCTCGAGCAGAAAATCCGTGACGGATTCAGCCCGGGTAGTCTCGCGCGTGGCGCGTTCGCGACCTGCAACAGCTTCGTGTTCGGCCGCCGCCGCGGCGCTCTGCGCCCGTTGAGCCGCAACGCGGGCCTCGTGCTCTTCCACGGCCAGCCGCGCGTAGCGCTGCGACTGCGCGGCCGCGTAAAGCCCGAACAGCGCCAACGACAGCATCAGCCCGATGAGGACGGCGACCGGCCAACGGTAACGGCGCAGGTTCTTGCCGAGCACGTAGAAAGCCGAATCACGCCGCGCCTCAATGATCTCGCCGCGAAGGTATCGGCGGAGGTCCTCGCCCAGTGCGGCCGCCGATTGATAGCGGCGCGCCTTGTCTTTGGCGATGGCCTTCGCGACGATGGTCTCCAACTCGCCCTGCAAAGAGCGATCCAGCGACGACAGCCGGGCAGGTTCCCGCTCGCAGAGGGCCTGCATCGCTTCGGGGATCGCCAAGTCGGCTAGATCGTACGGCAGCCGGCCACTCAGTAGCTCGTAAAGGATTAACCCCAGCGAGTAGACGTCCGTGCGCGTGTCGATCTGCGTCGGATCCCCGCGGACCTGCTCGGGGCTCATGTAGGCCAGCGTGCCAACGATCTGACCGACGCCGGTGTGCGCCGTCGAATTCTGAAAGTCGGCGCGCGTCACGCGCGCGATGCCGAAGTCGAGAATCTTCGGAATTGCCGATTTCCGGCTGCCGATTTCCGATTGGCCTCCGTCTTTTTGACCTGAACCCTGAACCCTGAACTCTGAACCCTCTTCATCCACGACGAGGATGTTGGCGGGCTTGAGATCGCGATGGATGACCCCGTGCTGATGCGCGTGGTTTACCGCCTCGCAGACGTGCGCCATCAATTCCAGCTTATGCCGGACGGAGAGCTTGTGGCTCTCGGCGAACTCGACCAGCGGCTGCCCCCGGACCAATTCCATAGCCACGAAGGGCAGCCGCATGCGCTCGCCGCCCGGCGTGCGCACCTCCCCCACTCCGGCGTCGTATACGTGTGCGATGCCGGGGTGGTTGAGTCGTCCCAGGACTTCGGCCTCCATCTGAAAGCGGCGCAGGACGTCCTCGCTGGGCAGCGCGTAGCGCAGAACCTTCAGAGCGATGGCACGGTGCGGGTGTTCCTGCTGGGCCTCGTAGACGACGCCCATGCCGCCCTGTCCGATTTCGCGAATGACCTGGTAATGTCCGATGCGGAAAGGCAGCGCCGGCCCCAGACGCCCATCGACAAATGGTCGGAAACGGATGCGGCTGTCGAGCGGATCACCCCCGCCGGTGTCGCACGCGATCAGGCGCTCGACCAGGGCGCGCAGCTCCACGTCGGAGCCGCAGCGCTCCAACATCGCGGCGGAGCGGTCTTGCGGGCATAGTTCCACCAAGTCCCGAAAGATCGCTTCCGCCTTTCGCAGGCGTGCGTCGTCCAGCCAGATCATCTATTCTTCGTACGCAATCCAGGCCGCGAACCCGTCAGGATTCAGACAGATTCCGATCCTGCCCTTGACATGCCGTGCCGAAGGCCGCTCGCCGCTTCGCGGCTGGGTCGCTGCGCGGCCGGGCATGTCAAGGGTCCTGCAACTGCGCGCGCAGCAGCGCCCGGGTGAAGCGCCACTCCCGCTCGGCGGTCGAGAGTGAAACGCCCAGCGCCGCGGCCGTCTCTTCCAGCGAAAGCCCGCAAAAACAGTGCAGCAGCACCAACTTGGCCTTGCGCGGGTCGCTGCGCTCCAGTTGCTGCAGCACCTCGTCCAAAGCCAGCACATCGTCCGACGGCGGCTCGATCGCGGCTTCCCATTCCTCGAGGCCCACGCGTTTGTGGCCGGCGCCGTGTTTGGCGCTGGCTTTTCGCCGAGCCTGCTCTACCAGAATGTTGCGCATGGCCTGGGCCGCCGCTCCGAAGAAATGCGCGCGGCTGTTCCAACCGGGGTTCTGCTTCCCGAAAAGCCGCAGGTAAGCCTCGTGTACCAGCGCCGTCGGCTGCAAGGTGGTCCCGGGCCGCGCGCTTCCCATCCGGCTGCGCGCCAGGCTGCGCAACTCTTCATAGATCAGTGGAAGCAGTTTGGCGCCGGCCTGGGCGTCACCGGCACTCGCGGCGTTGAGCAGGATGGTGAATGGCTCGGCGTTGGCGGGCATGCCTTATCGTCCCAGATTTTCATGACGGGTTGGCCGCTTCATTTTCGAACGTATACATGCGGCACGAAAACATTGGAGCCAAAACCCGCCGCGGCTGCCGGCAGCGCATTTTAGCACAATCGCGCGGGCTCTCAAAGGTCCGCGGCATCAGAAGTATGGAGGAAAGCGATCATGATCAAACTTGAACGTGGATTCCGCCTGTCCATTGTCGCAACCCTTCTGCCCGGGGCGCTATTCGCCGCGCCCGTCGGAACGAGCTTCACCTTTCAGGGGCGGCTGACCGATGGCGGCAGCCCGGTCAATGGGAGCTACGACCTGCAATTCTCGCTGTGGAACGCGGCGGCCGGCGGGGCGCAGGTCGGCAGCACGATCTGTAGCGATAACGTCACGGTGACGAACGGACTATTCACCGTAGCCATTGACTTCGGGGCCAGCGCTTTCGATGGCGAGGCCCGCTGGGTTCAACTCGGCGCTCGGCCGGGTGCGTCCGGAGCCTGCGCCATCGGGAATTACACAATCCTCAGCCCACGGCAACCATTGACCGCCGCGCCGTACGCTCTGGGCGTGCGATTGCCGCTCTCGGAGAGCGTCGCGAGCGGCAGCCCGGCCCTCAGTGTCACGAACACGGGTACCGGGCGCGCGGCGTTCTTTGAAAGCGACAACCCCACCACCGGCGTGACGGCGCTGCGCGCGGACACGAACAGTAATAACACGAGTATCGCCGCAATGGCCGGCGTGAATTTCGGATTGGGTCGCGCCGGTCACTTCGAGATCAACAATGCCGCCAATGGCCAGCCGGCCGTCTTTGCCACGACGAACGGCTCCGGGCCGGGCCTGCGCGTGCAGAAAAGCGCCGACACGCTCGACATCGACCAGAACTCGATCAATACGGCCGGCGACGGCCTATTCGGCGATCCGTTGTATCTCAATGATGCCTCGGGCGAATCGGTCTTGATCGGCGCCGGCGGTGGGAACTGCGGCATCGGCGGCGGCTCATCCGTCTTCCCACTCACGCCCCTGCACGTCGATGGCGGCGCGGACGCCTCGGTTTCGTCGATCACGTCCGGCTATGTGCTCATCGGCGACAGCAGCAGCACCAACATTGTCATGGACAACAACGAAATCATGGCCCGCAATAACGGCGCGACCTCGACGCTCTACCTCAACAATGAGGGAGGCGACGTCGTGTTCGGGGGCGCCATCGACATCGGATATGAGATTGTAACCAGCAATCAGTGCATCGGCTCAGGCGTTGTGCTGGTCAGTTGCTCCGCAGGCAAGCGCGTGCTCGGAGGCGGGTGCTTTTCCTCAAACGGGGAGGAAGAGATCGAGCGGTCATACCCGACCGGATCAACCGGCTGGGAATGTGGTTTCGATTCAGGTTGCGGTGACTACAACCTTGTGGCCTATGCCATCTGCGCGAACGTGAAATAGGCCGCCAGCGCATCGAACTAATATTTCGAGACCAGGAGAAGCAGATGAAAACAGCGCGCGACTCACTCGTGACATTGATCCTGACATTCGTCGTCGTCCTCATTTTCGCTACCACCGCTTCGGCCGCGCCGCTCGGAACGGGGTTCACCTATCAGGGACGCCTGACGGACGGCGGCAGCCCGGCTAACGGCGCCTATGACTTGCAGTTCTCGTTGTGGGATGCGTTATCCGGCGGCGCACAGATCGGCAGCACAATATGTAGCGACAACGTCAGCGTCTCGAACGGCCTGTT
>DASXUA010000014.1:0-5966 GCA_036505095.1 Phycisphaerae bacterium | reverse complement strand
ATCGGCAAGCGCGGGCAACTCGATTTCGCGCTGGTTGATCGCCACACGCGACTCTCCGAGCTGATCCGCGCGCCGCGTTATCCATTCGCCATCGACCACGCCCTGGCGGAGCGTGGTGAGCGGCATTACCAGGCGCGCTGCGCTTCGTGCCACGATCCGGCCTCCGAAGATCATCGACTACATGCGCTCGATGAGATCGGGACGGATCCGAACCGTGCCAAACTGTTCGATGCGCGGCAGGCCGAGTTGTACAACGCCTTCTTCGCGGGCCTGGAGGTCGCGGGATACAAGCCGCCCGGCGAGCCGGCCGTCCGCAGCACGCAAAAATACTGGGCGCCCGATCTGGCCGGCGTCTGGGCGCGCGCGCCTTATCTGCATAACGGTTCGGTGCGGACCGTGCGCGATTTGCTTACGGCGCCGCCGTCCCGGCCACGCGTTTTTCATCGCGGGACGGCACATTACGACACTGACGCGCTGGGCTTCGCCGACGAAGGTCCGTATGTGCTCGACACGATGACGGAGGGCAATTCCTGCGCGGGGCACGATTACGGGACCGATCTGACGGACGACGAGAAGCGCGAATTGATCGAATACCTCAAGACGCGGTGATGCCTGCGGTTCCGGCGTCCCGCCGACACAGCGCAGGCGAGACGCCTGCACCACAATGGGCTTGCCGCCCGAAGTTTCCGATGAGCATGGACCCGTGTCACGAGCCGGACTGCTGCGCAGGTCTCAACCGCCGCGAGTTCATCCAACTCGCGGGCGCCGGCGTGGCGTCGGCCTCGCTGACGACCGCACTGAGTGCGCTGGCCGAGCCGGCGACGCAATCCGCTCCGGTCATTCAGCATTTTATCCGGAGCGAGAAGGGGCTCGCTTCCGAATGGCTGCGCGGGCTGTCTCTACGCGGCACCCGCTCCGCATATCGTGGCGAAGCCCTTGAGACGATCGGTATGCCGATCGGCGGAATCGCGGCCGGGCAGCTCTACCTTCTGGGTGACGGCGCGCTCGGTTGCTGGCAGATTTTCGGTCAGGATTACTTCTCCGGCTATGGCGCCGACAATTACCGCCATCGCAAACCGGACAAGCCGATTGAGCAGGGCTTCGCGGTCGCGCTCGAGCGCGAAGGCGAAATCAACCTGCGCCGTCTGAACGCGGAGGGCTTCCCGGCGGTTGAGTTCACGGGCCAGTACCCGACTGCCGCGATTCGGTATCACGACGATCGTTTTCCGGTCGAGGTGGAACTGGAGGCCTTCTCGCCCTTCATTCCGTTAAATGCGGATGATTCCTGCCTGCCGGCGACGTTGTTACACATCACGCTGCGCAACACGTCCGGCGAGAATGTCGCCGCACGGATCTTCGGCTGGCTCGAAAACGGCGTTTGCTTCCACACGGCGTCTGAAGTTCGCGGCATGCGGCGCAGCCGGATCGTGACCGAGAAGGACCGCGCCTTCATCCTGCACACGGCCGAGGAGGCCCCGCCCGACGAGACGCTTCCCCGCCCGCGGGTCGTGCTGGCCGACTTCGAAGGCGAAGACTACCGCGAGTGGACCATTTCCGGCGAGGCGTTCGGCGCGAAGCCGGCGGCCGGCACGCTGCCGAACCAGCAACCCGTCAGCGGCTTTCTCGGCAAAGGACTCGTCAATACGTATTTGGGTGGCGACGACGCCCGCGGCACGCTCACTTCGCCGGAGTTTGTGATCTCGCGCAGGTTCATCAACTTTCTCGTCGGCGGGGGCGCGCATGCCGACGAGACCTGCATCAACTTGCTCATCGACGGCCAAATCATCCGGACCGCCACAGGCAGGAACAACGAAAAGCTCGAATGGCACACGTGGAAAGTGGCCGTGTTCGAAGGCCGGACGGCGCGCATCGAAATCGTCGATCGGCATGGCGGCGGCTGGGGTCATATCAATGTTGACGAAATCGAGTTGGCCGATGAACGCCGCGCCGGTCCGACCGGTCCGATCGAAAAACTGAGCGATTGTGGATCGCTGGTGCTGATGCTCGATGGATCCGCGGCGCCAGCGTCAAACGTGCGCGGCGTGGCCGCGCAGATTCCCATTGGCGCGGCAGACTGGAATCTGGATTTGGACGTTGCATACCCAATCCAGCAAAGGCGCGCGGCCGGATTGCTGACGCCCGCGATCAAGCTCGCTGCTGGCGAGCAGCATACTTTCACGTTCGTGCTGGCCTGGCATTTTCCCAATCGGGCCCGTGGTGTGCATTACGCGGAGCGCTTCGCCGATGCGGCGGCCGTGGCGCATTACGTACTCGATCATCACGCGCGCCTGGCGGGTGAAACGCGGCGCTGGCGCGATACGTATTACGACTGCACGCTGCCCGTCTGGCTGCTCGACCGGATCGGCGCGACGGTCTCGCACCTGGCAACCGGTACGTGTCAGCGCTGGGCGAACGGACGCTTCTGGGCATGGGAGGGTGTCGGCTGCTGTCATGGAACGTGCACGCACGTCTGGAACTATGCGCAGGCGCCGGCCCGGCTTTTCCCCGAACTGGAGCGCAGCGTGCGCGAGGCGCAGGATCTCGGCGAAGCGTATCACGAAAATGGTCTGGTCGGGTTTCGTGGCGATAACGCCTACGCGGCCGACGGTCAGGCCGGCACGGTTCTCAAGTGCTATCGCGAGCACCAGATGTCGGCCGATGATGCGTTCCTGAAACGCAACTGGCCGAAGATCAAGAGGGCGCTGGAGTATTTGATCGCTCAGGACGGCAACGATGACGGCCTGATCGACGCGTCACAGCCCAACACCTACGACATCAACTTCGAAGGCCCCAACACGTTCGTCGGTGCGCTGTATCTCGCCGCGCTGCGCGCCGGTGAGCAGATGGCTCGCGAAGTGGGCGAGACCGAATTTGCGGCGCGCCTGCGAAAGATCTTCGAATCCGGCAGTCGCCTGTCCGTCGAGCGGCTCTGGAACGGCGAGTACTTCATCCAGCAGGTCGATCTCGAAAAATATCCGAAGGACCAGTACGGCGACGGCTGCCTGTCGGACCAGCTCTTCGGCCAGAGCTGGGCGCATCAACTTGGCATCGGTTACCTGTATCCGGCGGAGCACGTGCATCAGGCGCTGCAAGCGATATGGAAATACAACTGGGCTCCCGATATCGGTCTGCAGAACTCGGCTCACAAACCGGAGCGCTGGTTCGCCATGCCGGGCGAAGCGGGCCTGTTCGTCTGCACTTGGCCGAAGAGCGCCTATCTGCCGGCGGGCGTGCGCTACCGCGAGGAGGTCTGGACCGGGATTGAGTATCAGGTCGCGGCCCACATGATCTGGGAGGGAATGGTCAACGAAGGTCTCGCGATCGTACGCGCGGTCCACGATCGTTATCACCCACTCAAGCGCAACCCCTACAATGAAGTCGAATGCGGCGATCATTATGCCCGGGCGCTCGCAAGCTGGGGCGTGCTGACGGCGCTGGCGGGCTACGAATATCACGGACCGCGCGGCTATCTCGCGTTCGCGCCGCGGATCACGCCCGATGATTTTCGCGCCGCCTTCACGGCCGCCGAGGGCTGGGGCACCTTTGCCCAGAAGCGCGACGGTCGCACGCAGCGACATCGGATCGAAATCCACTGGGGATGGCTGCGGCTGCGGACACTCGCGCTGGTCGTTGCAGACGATCAGAAGCCACAAAGAGTCTCGGTCACGGTCGCGGGCCGGCCGGTCGACGTCACTCACGAAATCGCCGGCAATCGCGTGATGCAATTGCGATTCGGTGACAAATTGATTCTATCTGCAGGCGGGGCGCTTGAGGTCGAGCTGGCCTGAATGCGGTCGATTCGCGCTATCCTGAAGTACGGGCTGCTGCTGCCGGTTTGCCAGGTTGTGGGCACGGCCTGGCATGAACTCATCGGGCACGGACTGGTGGGCGCGGCGTTTGGCGGCCGAATAGTATGGATCAAACTGCTGGGTTTTCGCGTCTGGCCGCATTTCTATTGGGATGGCTGGGAAGGTTACGGCGCGATCGACCTCGCGGGCATCACTTCGCGCACCGGCGAACGTCTGATGGAACTGGGCGGTTCCGCGAGCACGTGGCTGGTATCGGTCGCCGCCATCGGGCTGCTGTGGCTGCGCCGCTGGCGCCGTCCGGGACGGGTGCACCGTCCCGGACGCGGCTGGCCGCGCGTCATCTTGATCCTGCTGGGGCTGTGGTGGATCGACCTGTTCACCTACACACTGCCGACCTGGGGCCTGCGGCGCTCGATCTTGTGGGGCGGGACCAAGAGCGAGCCCTACGAGGCCGCGATTGCTCTGGGCGTGCCCGGCTGGCTATTTCAAGCGTTCGTGGTCGTCTCAAGCATCGCGCTGGCCACGGCCTGGGTTGTCGGCATCGTGCGCGATCGCTCGAAGTCAGCGCTGCAGATATCCAACAATTCGTCGAAGTCGGAGAATGCGGGTGCCGGTAGCAGCGAGGCGACGGGTTCAGAACCGCGAGCGTGAGCGGTTCTGGAGATCGCGCCAGTGCCGCGAAGGGCATCCGCCTGCAAGGCGGTTTGATCTCACCGCCGCAGCAGGATTGCGTCGCTCCGAGTTCCGCGCAGCGGCGACCCCACCTCTCCGGGCAAATGCGGCGGTTGTGTAGCGGCGCGGAACGACATTTCCGTAGGTCAGTAGCATCCAAGTTCTTCTGGACGGATGCGCTGGCTTTCTGGTTCGACTTGTAGACCTTCCGCGGCGGACCACGTCACGCGAACGGTGGCGCAGCTAGCGGTATCATCGCGGACGCAGTTCGGGCGACCCGTTAGCTCGAATACATGCGTCCGCCTCCGCCGTTCTCGCAGCAGCCTACGTGTGGTTATGAAAACCAGCCAGTCCCGGTCGTGGAACGCCGTCAGAACATCTCGATGTGGGAGCCCGTTGCGTCCTCCGGCCGACACGCATGCCACCGCGCTGCCGCCAGCCGCCCTTGCATCCACTAGTCGCCCAGAATGAGACTCAATCGAGCCATGGTGCGGCACCTTAACAACCCGAAAACCTTCCGGAGTTTGCCCGGTCCGGCTGTACTCCGACATGCGCTCTCCCCAAGCCTGCAGTGAATCGTCGATGCCGTCGCGATCGATGTCGGAAGCCAGGAGCATATTCAGAGGGGAACCCTCGTTCCTGATTGTCACTGCTAATACGATTGACAGTTTGTTGGTCTCCGGTCTCGCGCCTGGTTCCCGGCAATACGCTCAACCCCCTGCTTGCGCTCGAATCGCTTCCGCAGAGCGCTCGGCGCCAGCGCTACCACATCGATTTTTCCCCTCAAGCCCTTGGGGGATACCGGGCGATGCTCGCTGTTTATCTCCAATGCGCCTTTCAGCGAGCCACATTGGAGCAACGCATTCACAACGTGTTGGAGTCGATCGTATGCACGTCTCCCCACTTGGCGGTAGAGACAACGGCGAACTTCGTGCTGCGCGTCCAAGCCGGTATCTGCGAAATAGCCGAGTGTTACTCCGCGCTCGACTAGTTGCTCCAACAGGGCGCCATTCCGTTGAAGTGGTCATAATCTGCGTGCGTAAGAAATACGTAGTCAAGATTCTCTACGCGAAGCTCCTCGATGTATTGCAAAAAGAGATCAAAGGTGCCAGTCTTCTTGGGAAGATTGCAGTCCACAAGCACCCAAAACGATCGGCGCTGTTTGGCCGGTAAGCGTAGGAGGAGCGTGTCACCGTGCCCGCACGAGAACAAGTATAGTTCGGCGAAAGGTTCGCTATGCCTCATGGTGCTTGTCTGTGACGATATACTGGCTCCGAATTCGGCGGATCTCGTCAACCTCGTCCTTTAGCTGCTGAGCATCCACTGCCGGTGTCGTCCCACCGTTCGCTACGTGGACAAGCGCCTCAAGGCGGTCCCCCGGCTTGGGGACCTTGCCCTGAACGAATTGCGATTTGTCGTAGACCTGCTCTATGACCTCATCCTCCATTTCATATGCGACAACCACTGAGGAATCATCGACGTGCT
>DASXUA010000013.1:0-2417 GCA_036505095.1 Phycisphaerae bacterium | reverse complement strand
CTTCGATGGGACGCAGGGCAACGTCAACATTCTCGGGAGCTTCTCCGGGACCGTGATCCAGGCCGGCTACGCGATCGTCTCGGCCAATCCGCCGGCGGACAATCCGTATCTGGCCGGCATGCAGCCCTTCATCGATCCGCTTCAGACCGGTAACACGAACGCGCTCACGCAGGGTATCGGCGCGGCGGGGACGCCGGATGAAGGCCCGTATTCTTATGCACCGATCAGCGTGACGTTCGGCGGAACGCCCATGCCCGCGCCGTCCCCGAGCAACGTCACGGTTTCGTGCACGCGCGGCGTTTGCCCGACCGTCACCGGCGTAACCGGCGCCGGCGCCGGGCCGTACATGATCTCGCTCAGCCAGGCCATTCCGCCGTCGCAGTGCACGACGCTGCAATTCGCGGCCACACCCGCCAGGCTGCAATACCGGTACGCGCCTGGCGACGTAAACCAGGACGGCGTGGCGAACACGCAGGATTTGTTGGAAGAAGTGCAGCGTCTGAACGATTTGACGGCGAATGATCCGGCCAACCGGGCGCGCTATAATGTCAACCGCAGCCTCGCGCCGGACAACGTGAACACCACCGACCTGTTGCGCATCGTTCAACTGCTCAACGGCGTCAACACCACCCAGGTATTCAACGGCGTTCCGGTCGCCGCCTGTCCGCCATAGGCGCGCGACGAACGCCCGGCCGCAGAAAAGCCTCTGGTTTCCAGTCGCTGGTCTGGAGTTTCCGGTTCCGCATACAATCTACGGAGTCCGCAGTGCCCTCGGGCGCCGGACTGGATGCGTAACGGAACATGCCTGACATGGAAGCCTCGTCCAGCGCTAACAGTCTCGCGTTTGTCGAAGCGCTATATGCCGATTTCGTACGCGACCCCGGGTCGGTCCCGCCCGAGTGGCGGCGCTGGTTCGAGCAGCTTCCGGCGGCGGACGGCTTCGCGCAGCAGCCGCGGCTGGGTCCGTCTTTCAGCCCGCCGAGTGTGTTCAACCCGCCGGATACCGACGGGCGCACGGCTGCGCGCGACACCGAATTGGCCGCGCTGCAGGAGCGCGTCGATCAGCTCATTCACGCCTACCGCGTGCGCGGCCACCTGATCGCGCAGATCGATCCGCTGGGCACTCCGCGGCCGCACCCGCCCGAGCTGGAGCTGGAATTTCACGGGCTGAGCGAACGCGATCTCGAGCGCTCCGTGTCGGCCGCTAGCCTGGGCGGCGACGGCGAGCGGCAGACGCTGCGCCGCATCATCCAACGTTTGCGCAATACGTACTGCCGCTCGATTGGCGTGCAGTACATGCACATCGACAGCCTGACCGTCAAGCTCTGGCTGCAGGACCGGATGGAGCAAACCGAGAACCGGCTCGACCTGTCGCGCGACGAGCAGGTCCGCATCCTCATGCGCCTGTCGGACGCGCTGGTCTTCGAGGAGTTCATCCAGAAGAAATACGTAGGGGCCAAGACGTTCTCGCTCGAAGGCGCCGAGAGTCTGATCCCGCTGCTGGACCTGGCGATCGAGAAAGCTGGCGCGCAGGGCTTGCAGGAAATCGTGCTGGGGATGGCGCATCGCGGTCGGCTGAACGTGCTGGCCAACGTGCTGGACAAAAGCCCGCAGCAAATATTCCGCGAGTTCGAAGATGTCGATTCCGACCTCTACGTCGGCCGCGGCGATGTGAAATATCACCTGGGCTACAGCAGCGATCGGATCACGGCTGCCGGCCACCGGGTGCACTTGTCGCTATGCTTCAACCCGTCTCATCTGGAGTTTGTGGACCCCGTCGCCATTGGACGGATGCGCGCCAAACAGGACCGCGTCGACGACATGGCGCGCGAGCGCGGCATGGTGCTGCTGATCCACGGCGATGCGGCGTTTGCGGCCGAAGGCATCGTGCAGGAGACGCTCAACCTATCGGAGCTGCGGGGCTACACCGTCGGCGGAACGCTGCACGTGATCGTGAACAACTTGATCGGCTTCACCACGCCGCCCTGCGCGGCGCGCTCGAGCGTTTACGCGACCGACGTCGCCAAGATGCTCCAGATTCCGATTTTCCACGTGAATGGTGAGGACCCCGAGGCCGTCGCCCAGGTCGTGCGGCTGGGGATGGACTTCCGCCTCAAGTTCAAGCGCGACGTGGTGATCGACATGTATTGCTACCGGCGGCTGGGCCATAACGAAGGCGACGAGCCTTCGTTTACCCAACCCTTGTTGTATCAGGCCATCGCCAAGCGGCCCAGCGTGCGCGAGGGCTACTTGCAGCACCTGCTGGCGCTCCCGAGCCCCGGCATTAATGCCGGGGCTCTGACGCGCGCGGAGGCCGACCGCATCGCCGCGCAGCGCCGCGCCCATCTGGACGAGGAGTTATCCGTGGCGCGCAGTGAGGCCTACGTCCGGCAACCTGAAATGCTGCACGGGGTCTG
>DASXUA010000012.1:0-2510 GCA_036505095.1 Phycisphaerae bacterium | reverse complement strand
GTCGCGTCAGAAGGTGGCACGGCCCGCGAGGCCAAGGCCATGCTGCGCGAGGCCGTTTCCGGGTATCTGCAGGCTTGCTTCGAATCGAATCTTCCGTACTTGCGGCCCGTGCTACCGAGCGATGATCCTCGAACGAACCAGCCGGAGAACATTCAAAGTACGTTTCGCGTGAAGGTCCATGTTCTGGTCACGGCGCATGCGTGAATGCTCCCTCCGAATGGGATTTCTAATGCGGCGCGTTTTTCTCATAATCCATTGCCTAACGCTTGCACTTTGCACGCGACTCCAGGCTGACATGATCCTGGCCGAGGGCGGCGTCGGTCGCGCGGTCATTGTCGTGGCCAAGGATGCGCCGGAGCCGGAGCGGCATGCGGCGGCAGAACTTGCGGAGTTCTTGCATCAGGTGACCGGCGGCACGTTCGATGTCACGGATAACGCGGAGCGGGGCCGGACGCGATTGCTCGTCGGGGCCGAAGCGGCGAAGTTGGCCGATCCGAAGTTTTCCATCGATGGGTTGGGCGCTGAAGGTTTCGTGATCCGCACGACGGACGACGAACTGGTCCTCGCGGGCGGGCGGCCGCGGGGTACGTTGTATGCGGTTTACACTTTCCTTGAGGACGTCGTCGGCTGTCGCTGGTGGACTTCGCGTGCCAGCGCCATTCCATCGCGGCCGAGGCTCACCATCGAGAAGCTCGACATGCGCTACGTCCCGCGGCTGGAGTATCGCGAGCCATTCTGGTTCGATGCATTCGATGGCGACTGGGCCGTGCGCAACAAGTGCAACGGCCAGACCGAGCGGCTCGACGCGCGCCGTGGCGGCAAACATTCGTACGACGGGTTTGTTCACACGTTCTATTCGCTCATTCCTCCCGAGAAATACTTCGCCGAGCATCCCGAGTGGTTCAGCGAGATCGACGGCAAGCGCACCCACGAGAATGCGCAGTTGTGCCTCACGAATGAGGAGATGCGGCACGAATTGGTGAAGAACCTGGCGGAGCGGCTGCGGGCGAATCCGGCGGCGACGATTGCGTCGGTGTCGCAGAATGATTGCTTCGGGAATTGTCAGTGCAGCCGCTGCGCGGCAGTCGATCGCGAGGAAGGCGGCCCGGCCGGCTCGCTGCTGCGTTTCGTGAATGCGGTGGCGGCCGACATCGAGTCCGATTTTCCAAGCGTGGCGATTGACACGCTGGCGTACCAATACACCCGCAAGCCGCCGGCGCACGTCCGGCCGCGGCCGAACGTCATAGTCCGGCTGTGCAGCATCGAATGCTCGTTCAGCAGGCCGCTCTCGGACGAGCGCAATCGGGCGTTCGGCGACGACCTGGCCGGCTGGTCGAAGATTTGCGACCGGCTCTACATCTGGGACTACGTGACGAACTTTCGACATTACGTCCTGCCGCATCCAAATCTGCGGGTGCTCGGGCCGAACATCCGTTTTTTCGTCGAGCACGGTGTGAAGGGCGTTTTCGAGGAGGGCGCGTACGAGTCAAACGGAGCGGAAATGGCCGAGTTGCGCGCCTGGATGCTGGCGAAACTGCTATGGGATCCAGCGCGCGATCCGCAGAAGCTGATCGACGAGTTTCTGGATGGTTATTACGGACCGGCGGCCGCAGGCATTCGGGCGTACTTAGCCGTCATGCACGATGCTGTGGAAAGCAGCGGCGATCCGCTGGGCTGCTTTTCACCGGCGGATGCGAAATTTCTCTCGCTTAAGACGCTGCTGGCCGGCTGGAAACACCTGGAAGATGCGGAGGCCGCGGCCGGGGCGGACGATACAATTCGGCAACGGGTCAAAACCGCCAAGCTGCCGGTAATGTATGCGTTCTTGGCGCGCTGGGACGCGCTGCGGCGCGAAGCATCGGCCATCGACACGCAATGGCCGCTGCCGGGGCATGCGATGGATGTCTATGAACGTTTCATGGAGATCGCGCGGCGCGAGAAGGTGACGCACATCTCGGAGGGTAACTCGATTGACGCACTCAAGCGGATCGTAGAGAAGGCGGCTGCCAGCGAGCCGCCGGGTTAATCCCGGCGGCATAGCAGGATCGCTCTGCCGCGTGTCTTTCGCGTCATACGGCGGGGATGAACCCCGCCGCTTGCCCATGCCACCCTCAGGCGCGGGTGGCGGCGTCGGCGGCGCGGGCGAGCGCCTCGAGCATGTCGAAGAAGGCCTGGCTCTGGCCGTCGAAGAGGCCGGAGTTTCGCAGGAACGTGGCTGCGGCGCGGGCGCCGGCGTTCGTGGTGGACATCGGCCGAACCACGCTGCACAACGGCAGCGAAGCGTCGAAGAACGTGCAGGGGTTGGGCATCACGTGCTCTTTGATGTCTTCATCCATCGACAAGTCCGGGAACACCAGGCCGTCGCCGGTGTCCAGGGCGCGGACGCCGCCGATCGTGTCGCGCCAGATGGTCAGGTGCCAGGCCTCGGTCGGGCCGATCGACGCCACGATCCGCACGGCATCTTCGGAGCGGGCGCGCGTCAGCATGTTCACATAGAGGCTTGTGCCGCC
>DASXUA010000011.1:0-4943 GCA_036505095.1 Phycisphaerae bacterium | reverse complement strand
CTGCATGGTCGGCGAGACCAGCATCCTGTCGGCCGCCGGTCGGCGCTTCCTGGAAATGGTGCCGGGCGTCGCGTTTGCGGAAGGCTGGTTCGGAAAACGCCTGCTGATCGATGATGTCGTCGATGCCCCGCTCCAATTCGGCTATGGCGGGCGCGGGCGGTCGCTTTCGGGCGCGGGCTGGGGGATCGAGGTCGATCCGTCCAAGCTCGAAACGCACCTGGCGCATCCGAAGATCCGTCTGGAGTACTAGGCGCTTATGTCGGATATAGACCTCGCGAACACGCGCTCGATCCTCATCCTGCACGCCGGCGCGCTGGGCGATTTCATTCTCATGCTGAATCTGATCACCGCACTCCGCGAGCGCTTGCCGCAGACGGCGATCGACGTTGCCGCGCGCTGCGGTCTGAGTCGCTGGGCAGTCGCGCACGGAGCTTTCCGAAGGGCATTGTCATTCGAGTCGCTCGGTCTGCACGGACTCTATAGCGAGGGGCAGCCGCCGGCCGGACTGGTCGCGACGTTGCAGACGTATGAATTGGTCGTCAGCTTTCTGAGCGGTCCAGACGAACCGCCTGCGCAGCGCTTGAGCGCACTCCCCCGCGGAAAATGCCTCAGCGTGGATCCGCGGCCGCATGATCGAACGCTCCGCGAGCGCCGGCACATCACCGAGCAATGGCGCACCGATCTCGCTAAAGAAGGGCTGTCACTCGCTCCAGCCCATACGAGTGGACTGACGGTCGGCCACGACGAGCGCTGCGGAGCGCGGGAATTGCTGTCAGCCCGCGCGGGCCAGCCGCTGGTCATCGTGCATCCCGGCAGCGGCGGCCGCGACAAGTGCTGCCCGCTCCTGGTTCTCGAGCGCGTGGTCGAAGACCTGCGCCTGCGCGGTGCCGATCCGGTATGGATGTTGGGTCCGGCCGAGGTTGAACGCGGAGGCGCGCCGCTTCAAGGGCGCCTGGCATCGTCAGCTCGGGTCATATTCGAACCTGACCTGCCGCGCGCCGCGCGCGTTATCGCAGGCGCCGACGCCTACATCGGCAACGATGCGGGACCGACGCACCTGGCGGCCATGCTCGGCGTGCCAACGCTGGCATTGTTCGGGCCTACTGATCCGCACGTCTGGCGTCCCCTCGGACAGCAGGTGGCGATCAAAAGGTTTAATCCGCGGAATGAGGAGATGCCAGCGCGCATCCGCGTGGCCGCGCGCGCATTGTTGAATTCAGATTCCGGTTGATTGGCGGCGCGCAAAAAAAACTTCCGGGATCGGATCGAAATCCAATCCCGGAAGTGCGCCACGGCTTGCAAAGCCGCATATTGTTGCCGGAGCGAAATCGCATGCATCCGGACTGTTCGGCTCGTTCGCGCGGGACTATAGCATAGCGAATGGGGGGTGTCAACGCGATTCCCGCCACCTTCGGCGTTCCATCCGATTGAGTCGTAAACGCTTGTATAAAATAAGCTTATGCGCAGACAAGAATCATTGGTTGGCGTCTCAGATTTGGCTTCGCGACCGAACTGCCAATTTGGCAGACCGTTCTAGCGGGGTCGTTGACTAAGGTCGTGAAGCTGCTGCAGTGCGCCCGTGGAATCCTGCAATCCATGTCGAACGGTCAGCAGCGCCGCCGCCATCGCGGCCCACCCCAGGAGCGTCAGCACGCTGGTCGAAACTCCGAACCACGCATAGCCTGCGCCACGCGTCGCGCGGCCATTCCGGCGTTGACGGCGCATCCGCACCAACGCGATGCAGCCCAGCACCAGTCCGGCGATCTGCGAAAGAATCGGGATGAAGGCCGTGAAGCCGCAAATGGCCGAGGCGATCGCCCAGCCGTCGAGCGGCGCGCGCGTGTAGAGCTCCGGCGTGGGCATCGGCGCAGGTGCCGCCATGGGGAGCGGTCGCGCGATCGGCACCGGCAGCGTCTGATTCGGAGTCGCGTCCAAGTCGACGGGCTGCGGCATACCCCTCGAATCGTCGCCTGGGCGCTCCTCCTTGAGGCCCGTCCGCATCAACGTCGCTGCCGCCGCCCGCGGGGGCGCGCTGCCGATTCGCGGACCTTGCGATAGACGTGCAGCACGCGCTCTATCGGACCGTCGGGCGCGCGAATCACATACGCGAATGGCTCGTGTCGCTCAAACCCAAGTTGTACCGCGCTGGCCTGTGCGGCATTCAGCTCCTCCGCCGGCACCTTCGGAGTCTTGAAAACCAATCCGAAGCCGTTTGTACGCACCAGCCGCTCGCAGAACCGCAAACTGTCAGCGAGCGGTCCGACGGCTTTGGCCACGGCCAGATCGGCGCGCGTCGGAGGATGCCATAACTCGGCCCGCGCATGGACCGCCTGCACGTTTTTCAATCCGAGGGCGACGACGCACTCGCTCACGAAGCGCACCTTCTTGGCCGTGCCGTCGAGCGCCGTGATATTCCAATCCGGTTCGAGCACGGCTAGGGGAATGGCGGGAAATCCTGCTCCCGTCCCCACGTCGATGACGTGCTGAACTGCGGCTGATGCGCCGCGCGCCCAGACGATGACGCTCAGTGAATCGGCATAGAGCTGCGTGGCGGCCGCCACGGGATCCGTCAAGCGCGTCAGATTGAATGCGCGATTGGCATCCACCATGCGCTCGAAGTGCGCCCACAGAAGCCCAAGCTGCCGCTCGTCCGGCCGCAGACCCCAAGGCTCGATCGCGTCCAGCAAGGCTTGGCAGAAGGCGTCGCGGCTCACCGGGAAGCTTCCCCAACGTGTGCAAGGACCGGGTTCGGCGGGGGCGCGCCCGACAGAACCGCCAACACGTTCTCAGCCGTCATGATGGCCATGCGGTCGCGCGTCTCAACCGTGGCGCTGCCGACGTGCGGCAGACAAACCACATTCGACATCGTCAGCAACTCCGGAGTCGGATAGGGTTCATGCTCGTAAACGTCCAGGCCGGCTCCGGCGATGACGCCGACCTGCAACGCCGCGACCAGCGCCCGTTCATCTACGACTGGGCCGCGCGACGTGTTGATCAGATAGGCCGTCGGCCGCATGCGGCGAAGCTGCTCGGCCCCGATCAGGTGCCGCGTCTGCGGCGACAGCGGCAGGTGCAGTGATAAGAAGTCGCTCTCGGCCAGGCAGGTATGCAGATCAACGCGCCGGCCGCCCATCCGTTCGACCGTGTCATTGCTCGATCGGTTCACGTAGCTCACCCGCATCTGAAAACCCGTCGCGCGCCGCGCAACCGCCGTGCCGATCCGGCCCGCGCCGACGATTCCCAAAGTCTTGCCGCTCAGGTCAACGCCGAGCGGCTGCAGAGGCGCCCAACCCGTCCATTCACCCGAGCGCACCAGCCGATCGGCCTCCAGGACGCGCCGCGCGACCGCCAGGATCAGCGCCCAGGTCAGATCGGCGGTCGCCTCGGTCAGCACGCCAGGGGTGCTGGTCACCACCATGCCGAACTCGCGGGCGGCCAGCAGGTCAATGTGATCCGTGCCGACTCCGAAGTTTGCCAGCACGCGGCAGGTCGGAGCGGCGGCCGCGAGCAGTTCGCGATCGATCGGCACGCCCACGTCGCAGATGATGGCATCGCGGCCGCGAAGCGCCGCGCACAAGGCCGGACGATCGGCGAGCACGGCGGCGTCGAGCACCTCCAACACGCGGCAGTCCGGCCGCAGCCGATCGAGACCGGCCTGGGGAATGGGGCGCATGACTAGGACATTAAAGGACATCGGTCATCATCCGTGGCGCTGGTCGCGAGCGACCGCCGCGAGTATAAGGGCCGTGCCGCGGCGAATGTAGCGTCGCTCCTTGTGAGCGGCGCTGACGGGCGAGTGCGCCGCCCACAAGGGGCGACGCTACAGTGAACGCGATCACAAACCCCGACAACTATGAGCATTCAAACTGACGACACCTCGCTGATCCGCACCGACATCCCGGGACTGCCGCTGCGGCGCGGCAAGGTGCGCGACGTGTACGATCTGGGCGATGAGCTGCTGCTGGTGGCGACGGACCGCATCAGCGCCTACGACGTGGTGCTGCCCACGCCCATTCCCGGCAAAGGGCGCATGCTGACGCGGCTCTCGAAGTTCTGGTTCGATTTCCTGGCCGATGCGGTGCCGCATCACCTCATCGAAGTCATTGAAGACCGCGCCCCGCGCGGGCTGGAGCCGTATCTGCAGCAACTCCGCGGCCGGACGATGCGCTGCCGCAAGGCGAAGGTGGTGCCGATCGAGTGCGTGGTGCGCGGCTACCTGGCCGGGTCGGGCTGGGTCGAGTATCAGGAGACGCAGCGCGTCTGCGGGATCGCGCTGCCGCCGGGCTTGCGCCAGTGCGACAAGCTGCCCGAACCGATCTTCACGACGGCCACGAAGGAAGACGTTGGGCATGACCTGAACATCTCCTTCGATGAGGCGGCCGAGCGCGTGGGGCGCGACGTGATGACGCTCTTGCGCGACCGCAGCATCGCGATCTACCGCCGCGCGGCCGACTACGCCAGCACGCGCGGCATCATTATCGCGGACACGAAGTTCGAATGGGGCTTCCCCGCCACAGCGGGCAGGGACGGCCGCGAGCACATCCTGATCGACGAAGTGCTGACGCCCGATTCCTCGCGTTTCTGGCCGGCCGACCGCTACGCGCCCGGCCGCGACCAGGACAGCTTCGATAAGCAATACGTCCGCAACTACCTGACGGACCTGGTCCGTACCGGCAAATGGAACAAGACGCCCCCTGGTCCCGACTTGCCCGACGAAATCGTCCGCAACACGGCCGCGAAATATCGCGAAGTGGTGGAGCGCCTGACACGTCAACAGAGCCGTCCCGGCGCGCCGGGATAAGCGAGCGGTCCGTCGGAGCCGACGCGACGCGGGAGGCATCGATCCGCAGGTTTCGCAGATGGGCGCCGATTTCCCAGGCGCGGTGGGTTCGTTTGGCGCCGGGCGCTGACGGAGTGGCGAGTAGTGAAGGGTGAGGGGTCTG
>DASXUA010000010.1:0-5507 GCA_036505095.1 Phycisphaerae bacterium | reverse complement strand
TGCTCCTTACGGCCGGATCGACTCTCTTCACGTCCCGCGCCATCGGGAGAGAGCCGGTCAAATCATGAGAAAATTGCGTCCGTCCGCCGCCGGCCGCGCCATCGGCTTAACCCTTTACCGAGGGGTTTAGGCCCCGGAGGTCAAGGGTCCGATCGGCGGACTTGAACGTCTGGCATCCTAGCGGCCGACAACCCGCCCCGCAAGTGCCCGGTACCGAAAAAACACGTGCGCCCAGCAGGGCGGGTCCTCGCGATGGGAGGGCGAGCCTCCTGGCGAGCCGCGGGCCGGCGGGAGCCGCGCCCTCTTGGTCGGTACATGGGCAAGTTAGATTCCAGGGTTGAACTGGCTTTTCACGGACGCTATACTGCCGCCCGGTCAGTCCTCGACGAGCACCCGTGCGGCGCGATTCACGGGCGTTGGCGTGCGGCGGACGATTTTGCATCAAGCTTGCTCCGATCCCCCACGGAGTTGGGGGTTGACGTGGCGGACGCTAAGGTATGCGCACCTCACCCCGCCCTGTTGGGCGGGGTTCTGAGCACCCTCATAGCCTGCCGGCCGGTCGGTCGAGGTGGGCGCGTGCGGGACGACAAAGGAGCCACCCACATGTCGATCTTGAAAGATGTGCGGCCAATCTTGTTGGCGGCCTGCGCGGCGGCGGCGCCGCTGCCGCTCATGGCCCAGGGCACCAACTCGCCCAACGGTAATCAGGGAATCATTCTGCTGGACGACGCCGACAGCGGGTCGCTGTGTGGCTTGATCAACAGCCTGCGGCATGAATTCGTCATCCGCACCTGCGACCGGCAACTCATTTTCGTCACGGGCGCCAATCAGCCCACGGGGTTTTTCGCCGACGGCAATTTTAACGTGACGCGCGGCGTGGGCGGCACGCCGGCCGGACAGATCCGCTACGCCAGCGACAACGGCGGCTTCCGCACCGCCTTCTGGCTGACCGACGATGGAGTCGTGCAAGATTACGACCCGAACAGCGGCACGGTGCAGCCCGGCACCAACAACGGTAACCCTGTGCTGCCCGGACAGGTACAGACCGGCGGGGAATTCTGCGATCCGGGCAATCGTCTGGACGGCACGGCCTCGTGCCCGCAACCGCGCGCCCCCTGCGGCGCCGGCGGCATCAGTTCCATGATTCTGCTGAGCGGGGTGTTTGCTATGGGGTTGCTGCGCCGTTCGCGCTGCAACTGAGATTCGTGTCGCCATTTCAAGATTTCAGATTTCAGATTTCAGATCGGCCCCAGCGGCGCCTTTCGCGTCGCGAATTTGAAATCTGAAATCTGAGATCGGAAATGCCTCCCCGTGCCTGGCGCCAGTTCCTCGGCCTGAATCCTTCCACGCTTTCGTTATTGGCCGCCATCCTCTTGGTCACCAGCGCGACCGAACTTTGGAGCCCGCTGGTTCCGAAAGTCATCGACCGCCTGGGTGGCTCGATTCTCCTGATCGCCGCCTACGGAACGCTCCGCGATTTCCTGGAGACCGTCAATTATCTTGCCGGCGGCGCCATCGCGGGGCGCTTCAACACGCGCCGCGCACTGCTCTTGTTTAACGCGCTGCCGCTCGTCGGGTTGGGGATCTTGCTGGGATGGTCGAGCCGCTACGCGCCGCTCGCGGCCGTGCCGTTCGTGTTCGTGTGGGACAGCATCGCCGGACCGGCCACGCTCACGGTGGTCGGTCAAACCCTCGCCCCCGAGCATCGCACTATGGCCTTCTCGCTGCAATCGATCTTCCGCCGCGTCGCGCGCATCGTGGCCTATTCAATTTCGGCCGCGGCGCTGTGGGTTGCCGGCCGTCGAACGGCCGAAGGCGGCGGATTGATCCACGGTTTCCAGCTTGGTGTGCTGCTGGGCATCGCGGCCGTGCTGATCGCATTGGGCGTGCAATGGCGCTACATGCGGACCGCCGCGGTTGATATGGGCGTGGTGGTGCATCGACCGTTCGCGGTCCTGCGGTCCTTCGATCCGCAACTCAAGCGCCTGCTGGCCTCCGACATTCTCGCCCGCTGGGCCGAAGGCATTCCGCGCGAGTTCATTATCCTCTATTGCGTCACCGTCATCGGCGGCGCGGTGGATCACGCGGCGGCGATCTACTCCAGCGTGCTGCTCAATACGCAGGCGGTCGTCAACATCATCCTGTACGTGCTCGTCGGTCCTTTCGCGAGCCGCGCCGGCCTGGCGAAGAAACCGTTCATCGGACTGTCGTTTGTGTTCTTCGCCCTGTTTCCGTTGGCGCTTTCAGCGTTCGGCAGCGCCTTCGGCCTGATCGGATTGATCGCGGCGTTTGTGGTCGGCGGCGTGCGCGAGCTGGGCGAGCCGGCCCGCAAGGCCATGGTCACCGAACTGGTTCCGCCGCAACACAAAGTCCAGGCGATCGGAATCTACTGGGGTCTGCGCAGCGCCGCCGTCTGCCTCGCGCCGCTGATGGGGGGGAGCCTGTGGTGGCTTGGCCAGCGCTTCGCGCTGGGCCCGCACCTCATGCTGCTGACCGCTGCCGCCGCGGGCCTCCTGGGCGCGGCCTATTTCTACTTATTCTTCGGAGCCAGGTCTGGACTGAACCCTGAACGCTGAACCCCTTACGATGGGACCGCCAGCGCGTCCTCAATCGTGCGGACCAGCTTCTGCATGTCGAAAGGCTTTCGCAGGCACGCCTCGAATCCCGCTTGGCGCAGGGCGTGTTCCTGACCTTCGCTCAGGCCGCCGCCGACCGCGACCAGCTTGATCGCGCTGATGGCTTCATGGGCGCGCACGTGCCGGACGAGCGCCGCGGGCGACAGATCGGGCGTCGCCAGATCGACCAGCATGACGTGCGGCCGAATTCGCTCGGCCAGAACACCGGCTTCGAAGGCCGTTGCGGCCGTGCTCACTTCGTACCCACTGCCGCCCAATGCCTGCTGCACCGCGCGCGCAAACTGTTCGTCGGTATCCACCAGCACCACCCGCACGCGCCCCGAATCCAGCCCGTTCAGCGGCATCCCATGGGCGCGCATGAACCGCACCAGATACGAGATGGGAATCCGCCGATCCTTGCTCCCCGGAATCCGATAACCACGAAGCTGGCCCGAATCGAACCACTTCGACACTGTCCGTGGCGCCACGTTGCAGATGCGCGCTACCTCACCTGTCGTCAACACTTCCTTGCTTTTGTCCATGACTTGCGCCTGTCGCAAAACGCAGTAGGTTTGCGGACCGGCGCGCGTTCGTGACGCGCAGCGGTCCCTTCACCGCTCCAAGGGGCTATCGGCTGACCCGCTGAGCGAGTAAACCTGATACGCCGGCATCATCCGGACAGACCGGTTATGCGTTCGATTTCGTGCACGCCTCTGCGACCTTTAGACGCACGTTCCGGGGAGATGCGGGAACGCGCTGACGCGATCCACGTCTACTGCGCATGCTAGGACCGCTACTCGGACGAGGCAAACGCGAGTCGCGAAAATCGGACCAGATTTTGAAACCATGGCGCCTGTTGGCTGCGCGAAATTTCCACGAGCTACGGCTCGGCGGGAGTCCACCACGGCAGATCTTCGACCTCGCCCTCCCAATCACCACTCACCAAACAGACTGCTCTGGCCCGCTGGCTTGACGCTTACGGATTCAAGCTGTGGAAACGCTTTCAGCAAAGTGTCCGGCACATTCACCGGATGTCCTTCGATGAGTGCCCGTAATTGCAGGGCGTTGGCCGGCCCCTGTCCGCGATAGTGATTGTTCGCCACGACAAAGACCTGCTCGGCCCCTTCGCCAGCCTCACGAATGCGGGGCACCCAGGGACGCAACTCGTCTTCTGGGTAGAGATAGTCGTAGCGTTCGTGGCTCTGGATGTTCTCGGTGAACCACTTATCCGCGCGCCGCCCATGAAAGCGGAAATAGGCGATGGGCGAGGTCCGATAAGCTGTCGGTCCCAGGCAGCCGCGCAGCCGCGGCTGATCGATGTTACAGAAACCGATTCCCAGCATCTGGAGCCGCTCCCGCGTTTCAGGATCGTCCCATGAGGCATGCCGCACCTCGACGACCAGTGGGTGCTGCCCGAAGCTGTCGCGCAGCCGCGCGATCCATTCCAGCGCCTCGGGCGTGTTGCGAAAGGACCAGGGGAATTGCATCAGGATCGCCCCGAGCTTGCCCGCCTGCACCGCCGGCGCGATGCCTTGCAGGTAAGCGTCGCGATCCGCCTGTGCGACGTCACCCCGCTCATGCGTGAACGAGCGCGTCAGCTTGAACGTGAAGCGCAAGCTCGTGTCGTGCGTGCGCCGCACCCAGCTCGCGACCATGCGCGCCTCGGGCAGCCGGTAGAAGCTGCTGTTCACCTCCACCAGATCGAAGTAGCGGCCCACGAAAGACAGCGAGTCGAACCCGCGGCCCGGCTCGCGCGGATAGACGATCCCGGTCCAGTCCTTGTAACTCCACCCGGCCGGACCGACATGAATATTCGTCACGATGCCGCCGCTGGTTGACATGCTCCCGAATTATACTGTGGAAGTCGCGGATTGCGCCGGCGTTCAGAACCGCGAGCGTCAGCGAGCGTTTCGGGCTGCTGATTCGCTGGTGCGAGAATCCCGCAGCGCTCGCCACTCACGCGCCTTGCGGCAGGACGGCCGTGCCGCGGATTTCGACCAAGGCGCCTTCTTCGAGCAGGTCCTTCACGACGACCAGCGCCATCGCGGGGAAGTGTTTGCCGCATAGCGCACGGTACCGGCGGCCGATCTCTTCGGCATTTTCAAAGTACGAGCGCTTGTCGGTGATGAAGATGGTCAATTCGGTCAGGTGCTCGGGTCTTCCCCCGGCCGCGCTCACCACGGCCAGCACGTTACGCAGCGCTTGCTCGAACTGCGCGACGAAATCACCGGGACCGATCAGCCGGTGCTCGGTGTCCCAGGCGATCTGCCCGGCGATGAACAGCAGCTTGCCGCCTTCTGTCAGAATGCCGTTCGAGTAGCCGGAGGCGGTTCCGAGTTCCGGTGGATTGATGATGTTGTGTTCGCCGCCCACGAGTGCCCGATCCTTCGCCGCACCGCAAGGTCCGCGCTCGAAGCGCGGCGCTGCGCCCGGCGGGCCAGCGCGCCCCTTCGGGGTGCGGCTAAACGTGCCCGCCAGACCTGCGCACACCGTACTCTACCGCCAACCGGCATTTGTGGCACGCCCTCGACAAACCCGGCCCGCTCGGCGATACTAGTTGGTTTCCCTAATTTCGGGGCAGACGGATACATGACACACACGACAACACTGAACCTAGAGGCCTTGCTCAAGCTGGCCGGCACCGGCAACACCCGCACGATCGAGGAGCAATGGATGTCGGCCCTCGAAGCCGACAACATTTCGCCCGTGCAGGTGGCGGGCTGGTCGCCCATTCTGGAGGAGCTGACCAAGCGCGACCGGCAATCGCAGGCCGAAACGCTGGCTTGGTCCACCATCGAGGCGCTGAAAGAGAAGTTCCCCCCGGCTGAGGCGCTGTCCGCCGCCGGGGCGTTCTTGCTCAAGCTGGGCGACAGCGCCGAGCTGCGGAGGCAG
>DASXUA010000009.1:0-39798 GCA_036505095.1 Phycisphaerae bacterium | reverse complement strand
CGGCGCACGCACGCGGCAATCGCAACGCACCCCTTCGGGGTTGCGGCTAAACGTGCTTCGCCGTAGCGCGAAACATCCGGGCGGCCGCGCTTGGAGCATTGCTTACTAGGCAGGTTGACCCTTGACACGCCGCGAGCCGCTGCGCGGCTCGCTCGCACGCTTTGCGAGCGGCTTCGCCCGCGGCGTGTCAAGGGTTGACGCTGTTGCGGACAGCACCTAGATTGAGTCGGCCGACGGTGTCCGAATGGCGGGAAGCGCCGGACAACGGTGGTTCGTGGCGTCGGCTTCTCAGGATTGTTCAAACGGCGGGGAGAAATGCCGCCCGTCAGCGAAGGGCTCTGCCCTGTTGTGGCAGGAGGTGCGTGGGTGCAGCTTTCCGTTACCGGCCGACACGTCGAGATCACGGATGAGGTAAAGCGCTACGCGCAGGACAAGGCACTCAAGCTGCCGAAATACTTCGATCGCATTCAGGCCATCGAGATCGTCCTGGGCCACGAGTCGGGGCAGTTTTCCGTCGAGTTTATCGTGAATACCGAAGGGCGCCGCTTGTTCGTGGCGCATGAGCTGGGCCCGGACACGTTTGCCTTGATCGACGCGGCGGTCGACAAGCTCGAACGGCAGTTGACCCGGCACAAGGAGCGCGTCCGCAATCGCAAGCACCCGGCCGCGCCGCGCGGCGGGCCGCTGAAGCCGCGTGCCGGGGCAACCAAGCCGCGTGCCGGACGAAGCAGCCGCAAGCGGGGCCGATGAAAGAGGGAGGGTGAGGCTCCCGCCGAACCAGCTCGGCAGGAGCCTCACCCTCCCGATTCGGACTCAGAACTCAGAAACTGGACTACGGATATGAGATTGGCGGATTTCATCGTCATTCCCTCAGTCATTCCGGAACTCAAAGCGACCGATCGCAATGGTGTCATCCGCGAGTTGGTGCAAACGCTGGCCGATCACAGCGCGCTGCCGCAGGAAGCGGTCGAGACCGTGGCGCGGTCCGCCATCACCCGGGAGAATCAGGGCAGCACCGGCTTCGGCAAAGGAGTGGCCGTGCCGCACGTGAAACATGCGTCGATCCCCAAGATGGTCGCCACGATCGGCCGCTCGAGTGCGGGCGTAGACTTTGCCGCGCTGGACCGCGCGCCGGTCTACACCGTCGTGCTGCTGCTGAGCCCGGCGTCGGATCCGGATGGTCATCTGGGCGCGATGGAGCGGATTTTCCGGCACCTGCAGCGCGATAATTTCCGGCGGTTCCTGCGGCAGGCGGACACGCGCGAGATGATCCAGGAACTGATCCTGGAAGCGGATGAAATGGCATAGCCGTGACCCGGGCCGTCCGCACCGTAACCATTGTGAACCGGGAGGGGTTGCACGCCCGGCCGGTGATGAAGTTCATCGATCTGGCGGGCACGTTCGCCAGCACGGTGCGGTTGAGCAAGGTGACGGGTCCTCAACGCCATCCCCAGCCGGGCGGGACCGCGGGCGAGGTGGTCGACGGCAAGAGTCCCATGGAGATGTTGCTGCTCGAAGCGCCCTTGGGAAGCTGCTTGCAGATCGTGGCGGAAGGCGCCGACGCCGAACAGGCCGTAGAAGCGCTGGCCAAGCTCATTGGGGAAGGCTTCGGCGAGGAGCTTGGATGAAGTCTGTACCGTCGGGGCTTGTCCCCCGCAGCGCGGCGCGGGTTAAGGCGCGCCGCATGTAGCGTCGGGGCTTGTCCCCGGCGCGCCGCCCACGCGGGGCGACGCTACAGGACTGAAAACTCGGAGCGGGGAAGAAGTGAGCATCCGGCACAGCGATGGAGATTTATACCGGCAATTCGGTGTCCACCGGCGTGGCGATCGCCGAGGCGGTCCTGGTCGGGAGCGAGGACTATCGCATCCCGCAGACCACCATTACCCCTGCCGAACTGCCGGCCGAGATTGAACTACTCGAGCACGCCGTTCAACAGGCCATCGCCGAGATTGCCCAACAGAAGGAAACCGTCGGCCGTTCGCTGGGCCACGATGCCGGCGCCATCTTCGACTGGCATATGGGCGTGCTGGCCGAGCCCAAGCTCCGCCGCGACATCATCGCCCAGATCAAGAAATACCTGTGGTCGGCCGCCTACGCCGCCTCCACGGTCCTCAAAGAGCGGCAGCGGCGGTTCCTGCAGCTTTCCGATCCGTTGCTCGTCGAGCGTAGTCGCGACGTGGTGGATATTGAGCGGCGGCTGTTGCGGCATATCCTGGGCGAGCGGCGCGAGGATCTGGCGCACCTGACCGCGCCGGTGATCCTGGTAGCCCATGACCTGTCACCCACCCAGACGGCGCAACTCGGTCAAAGCCGCGTGGCGGGTGTCACGCTCGACGTGGGCGGTCCGACCTCGCACACGGCTATTCTCCTGCGCTCGCTGGGCCGGCCGGCGGTCATCGGGCTCAAAGACATCTCCACGCGCGTCAGCGGCGGCGACACCGTCATCATCGATGCCGTCAACCAACTGGTGATTGTCCGGCCGGACGAGAACACCATTCGCGAGTACCAGACGCAGCAGGCGCACTACGCTTCGCTCAGCAGTGAGCTGACCGGCCTGCGCGACCTGCCGGCGGTCACGCTCGACGGCACCGGCATTTCGCTGCTGGGAAACATCGAATTCCCGCATGAGGCCGCCACCAGCCTGGCTCAAGGTGCCAACGGCGTAGGGTTATACCGGACGGAGTTCCTCTTCCTCCGCTCCGAGAGTGCCAGCGCCAGCTCCGGCCCGGATGAAGAGGAGCAGCTTGCCGCGTACAGGGAAGCGATCGCCGGCGCCGCTGGTCATCCCATCACGATCCGCACCTTCGATCTGGGGGCCGACAAATACACGCAGGAGCGCCGTTTCGAGCGTGAGAATAACCCGATGCTGGGGCTGCGCTCGATCCGCTATTCGCTGCAGAACCTGGCGATGTTCAAAGTGCAGCTCCGGGCCATCCTGCGGGCGGGGGCCGACGCGCCGCCCGGGACGGTGCGGCTGATGTTCCCGCTGATCGTCAGCCTGATGGAGCTGCGGCAGGCAAAAATGGTTTTGCGTGACGTCATGGAAGATCTGGAGGAAGAGGGCCTGCCATTCGGGCGGGATATCGCGGTCGGCATGATGGTCGAAACGCCGGCGGCCGTGGGGCAATGTGCCGAATTTGCCCGCGAAACCGCCTTTATGAGCATCGGGACGAACGACTTGGTGCAGTACATGCTGGCCATTGACCGGGGGAACGAGCGGGTGGCCCGGCTATACAGCACTTCGCACCCAGCCTTATTGCGGTCCATCCGCCAGGTCATCCGAACTTGTGCCCGGGCCAAGGTTGAGTGTAGTCTATGCGGTGAAATGGCCGGGCAGCCGATGTATACCTTGCTGCTGCTGGGTCTGGGCCTGCGGTGTTTTTCGATGGCTCCCGCCAATGTGCCGGAAGTCAAGAAGCTCATCCGGCTGGCTAACATCAGCGACGCTCAGCGCATTGCGCGCCGGGCTTTGACGCTAGAGACTGAACGCGCCGTGACCAACTTCCTGCGCGAGGAAACGCGCAAGCTGTTGCCGGAAGACCCGATCTAGGGTGGCATGCTTTCACGCGAAGCGGGTAAGCATGCCACCCGCCCGCAATGCGTTAGAACGCGGCGCGACGAGATATACGCCAACGTGATCCTTCGCCAAGCCATGGACTTCACCGTGGACGGTGATGTCCGGTTCCTGGCTCATTCGGACATGCTGCGCCTGTTCGCGCGCGCCACGTCTCGGGCCGGGCTGCCGGTGCATCACAGTTTGGGGTTCAATCCGCACCCGCAGATTTCGCTGCCGTTGCCGCGCTCCGTGGCGATGGCGTCGACGGCCGAGCGCGTCATCATCGGGCTGGACGAGCCGATCGCGCCGCAAGAGGCCCTGGCGCGGCTGGCCGCTGAGATGCCTGCCGGAATCCGGATTACCCGCGCCTGGGAATTGCGCCCTACGGACACCTGCCTGCCGGTGCGCGCGGCCTATCGGATCGGGCTGGCGACGGACGCCGCGCCGGATGTGGCGGTGCTCTCCGAGCGCGTCAGCGCGCTGCTGCAGAGCGCCGCGTGCCGCGTGCAGCGCCGCAGCCCAAAGCATCCTGGCGGCAAATCACTGGATATTCGCCCGTATGTCGAACGATTGGAGGTCGTGGCGGGCAACGAAAAATGGCCGATCGAGCTGGACATGCTCCTGCGCATCACACCCGCAGGCAGCGCCAAGCCGGCCGAAATATGTCAAGCATTGGAAATTAATCTGAGCGCGGTCCGGCATTTCATCCGGCGCGTGGAGGTAGAATGGCAGTAGAGCCGACAGCGAACGAATCTGAGACGGATGCCCGAAAACGCCCGCGCCGCCGGCGCGGCAGGGGTGGACGTAAACCGGCCGCCGTCAAGGTGAATGAAGCGGCCACGCGCGCCGATCCGGCGGCTTCGTCCGAGCGGGTTTCTGACGGGATCGCCCATGCCTATTCGCCGGATGCAGTGGAGCCGCCCGATGATGCCGGCCCGGTGATCGCCGAGCCGCCGCCGGCCGCCGTACCGCTGCTGACCGTGCCGGCCGTGGCGCGGCTGAAGGGCGAGGTTGCCACCGGGCCCGAGAAAAAACGGGGCCGACGTGGCGGCCGTCGCCGGCGCGGCAAAGGCAAGTCCGAACCCATCGAGACGGCCGCGCCCACGCTCGATCAGGCCTATGCCGAGGAGCCGACCGAGAGCCTCTTCGAGCGCGACGACGAGTTACTGGTCTCGCGTGGCGAGGAAGGCGTTGGGCTGGAAGTACACGAAGCCGAGGAGGAGGTGGCGGAGGAGGGCGGGCCCGCGCCGCGCCAGGCGCGCGAGATGATCATCAACACGTCCGATGGTGACGAGTGCCGCATCGCCATCCTGCAGGACGGCCGCCTCGAAGAGCTGTTCATCGAACGGCAGAGCACCGAGTCCTACGTCGGCAACATTTACTCGGGCCGCATCACCAACGTCGAGCCGAGCATTCAAGCGGCATTCATCGATTTTGGGCAGGCCAAGAACGGCTTCCTGCACATTTCAGATGTGCAGCCGCAGTACTTCCCCGATCATCGCGGCGAGGCCGAAGAGGTCGGCCGCAAGGTGCCGCGCCGCGACCGGCCGCCCATCCAGAAGTGCTTCCGCCGCGGCGACGCCGTGATCGTGCAGGTGACCAAAGAGGGCATCGGCACCAAAGGCCCGACGCTGTCGACGTATCTGTCGATTCCCGGCCGGTATCTGGTCATGATGCCGGGCATGAGTCACCACGGCGTTTCGCGCAAGATCGAGGATGAAGTGCTGCGGCGCAAGATGCGCGAGGCGCTGATGCAACTCGAGCTGCCGAAGGGCATGGGATTCATCCTGCGGACGGCCGGCGTCGATCAGCCCAAGCGCGAGTTGCAGCGCGACCTGCATTATCTGCAACGGCTGTGGAAGACCGTGGCCGAGCGCATCCGCACGCTCAACCCGCCGGCCGAGCTGTACCGCGAGTCGGACTTGCTGGTGCGCACCATTCGCGACGTGTATACCAACGAGTTCAAGCGGATTGTGGTCGATGACGAGCCCACCGGGCAGAAGGTGCGCGAGTTCCTGCGGATCGTCATGCCGCGCACGCCGGATGTGGTCGAGGTCTACCGCGGCCGCGAACCCCTCTTCCACAAATTCAGGATCGACGCCGAGATCGACCGCATCAATTCGCGGCGGGTGCCGCTGCCGTCGGGCGGCTCGATCGTGATCGATCCGACTGAGGCGCTGGTGGCGATCGATGTCAACAGCGGCAAGTTCCGCGAATTGAGCGACGCCGAAGAGACGGCCTACAAGACCAATCTCGAGGCCGCCGAGGAAATCGCCCGGCAGCTCAGGCTCCGCGACCTGGGCGGCGTGATCGTTTGTGATTTCATTGACATGCGCTACGACCGCCATAAGCGCAACGTCGAAAAGGCCCTGCGCGATGCCCTGAAAAAGCACAAGGAACGCGCCCGCATTCTGCGCACCAGCTCGTTCGGCCTGATTGAGATGACGCGCCAGCGGCAGCGCCGCTCGATCCGCCGTGCGCTCTATGCCGATTGTCCGCAATGCCACGGCAGCGGCTTGATCAAGACACCCGAGACGATGTCGCTGGACGTTATGCGCGTGGTTCATCTGGCGATCGATCGGGCGGAGGTCACGAAGGTCACCGTGGTCGTCAGTCCCGCAGTGGCCTCACTGGTTCAGAACCGCCGCCGCGCGGCGCTGAATCGACTGGAGAGCGAAACCAACAAGACCATCGAGATTCGCGGCGAACCGACGTTCACGCCGGATCAGCTCCATTGCATGTGCGAGGATGCCGTGGGCCGAACGCTGCCGCCCATCACTTGATTGATAGATGGTGAGTGGTCACGTTTAGCCGCAGGCCCGCAGGGCCGCGCTGCGCCGGCTGCTGATCGCCCAGCGTGCCAACCAGCTTGGTGCGTAGCTCGACAGCGGCCCCAGCGCACGCCTACGGCGTGGCGGCTAAACGTGGGGGCGGAGCTCGGCGCTCAGGTTCATCGTCAGAACGGGCGTGTCACTGGGACGCACCGGGATTCCCCAGGCGACTTCGGCCGGGATGCACAAGGCGGTACCCGTATCCGTGCAGTACGTCAGACCCAGCGTCACGCGCCACGGGCCCTCGTGATCCGCTTCGCCCAGCGGCACGCGAATCTCCAGCGGTAATCGATCCGTCTGCCGCGCTTGCGCCAAGATCGTGCGGCGAATCTCGGGCTGGCTGATTCGCACGTGACAGGGCGCTTCGGCGTTCAGGTGCGTGCCGGTCGGCAGCTTCAGCTCGAATACCAGCTTCAATTCGCCGCGGCGCGGCACATCGATCGGTTTCAGACGGATCACGTCGGCATCGGCATCCTGATATCTCGAATCTGAGATCTGAGACTTGAAATCGGAAATCTGCGCTCGGCGATTCGCCGCCAAGCCCTCGATCACGACTTCGCACCACGCGCCGCGCGCCAGATCGATGCGGATGATGCGGTGATTGTTGGTGTCAGCGACCAAGGCGACGTCGTCGATCACGACCAACCCGCCGGGCTCGTTGAGCATCAGCTTGCCGTCGTCAGTCTGGGTTCCGGAGCGGCCCGTGCCGAACAAAGTTTTCAGCTCACGCGTGGCCGGGTCGAGCTGCTTGAGCTTGTGATTGTACGTATCGGCCACCAGCAACGTGTTACGCCAGGGTGCCACGCCGAGCGGATGCTGGAGCTTGGCGTTAGGCGGCTGGCCGTCCCCGTCGCCGAAGCTGAACAAGCCTTCACCGATGAGCGTGAAGACCCGCTCAGCGGCCAGATCGATGCCGCGGATCGCGCTGACCTCGCTGTCGGCAAAGTAAATCGTGCCGTTCAGGACGCAGATGCCCGATGGTTGCGACAACGCGGCCGTCTCGGTGGGGCCGTCCACAATGTTCTCGCGGCCGCTGCCGGCCAGAGCGCGGGCGAAGCCGACCGGCATATCGACGCGCCAAATTTGATGCTCGCCGGCCATCGCCACGTAGAGCGTGCTGCCCTCAATGCACACATCCCAAGGCGAGTTGATTCCCTGCTGCGCGCCCCTTTTTCCGCCGGCGTGGTCGTAGACCATTTCGCCGGTGCCCAGAACCGTTTTGATATTCCCGCTCGCCAGGTCAATCGCTCGGATCAGATGATTCTCCGTATCGCAGACGTAGAGCGTCGAATCACGATGCAGTGCGAGCCCCTGCGGATGATTGAAAGTTGCCTGCGCCGCCGGACCGTCGTCGCGCCCGACCGCGCCGCTTCCGATCGTCTGAAGGAGGCGGCAGCGACCCTGCTGGTCGGGCAGGCTCGCAATCACGATGCGGTTGTGATTGGAATCGGCGATGAACAATCGTCCGCCCGCGCCGTCGGCGCACACCTTTCCGGGAAACGCCAGCCCCGACGCGGAAGGCACCTGGCCTTCCCTGCGCAGCTCGAGCGGCGCGCGTGCCAGAGTTCCTTTGGCTTGGTGCACCTCCAGAAGCTGCGCGATCGTGCGGTCCAGGACGGCGCGGTGGCCTTCGCCCGCCACGGTGCCCGCGATGTTTCCTTCGGGATCGATCACGACGACCGTCGGCCAGCTCCGTACGGTGTACAGATTCCAGAGCGCCATCTGCTCATCGACGACCACCGGATGCTTGATTTCATACCGCAGGATCGCCTGACGAATGGTGCCGGTCTGCGCCTCGTTGGTGAATTTCGCACTATGCACGCCGATGAAGACGACCGGCTCGTGGGCATACTCGTGCTCCAGCCAAGCCAAATCCGGCAGGATGTGCATGCAGTTGACGCAGCAGTAGGTCCAGAAATCGAGCACGACAATCTGCCCGCGCAGCTCGTGCTCGAGCCGCAGCGGCCGATCGGTATTGAGCCACGCCAGCCCGCGATCCAGAGATGGTGCACGCACGGTCTGATCCACTTCGCGGCCCTCCATGCCCAGGCATTCTACTGCGGTTGTCGCTAGGTCGGAAAATGCACCCAGTTTGCGCCCTGCGCGAGCGCGCGCCTGACCGCCGGGGTCTTATCGCCGCTGATCGACGTATGCGCAGGTTCTTCCGGCAGCGGAGTGCGCGCTACGGTCTGGCGTTGGGCGCGCGCCAAGCCCGCGCTAATCGCTGCCAGCGCATATCCGGGGAAAGACGCGAGCACGCCTTCCGCTGTGCGACCGGTTTGAGCGATAATCGCGGCGAGAAGCACCGAGAGCGGAGAGCCGTCACGGCTATCGGTGAAGGCCGCCGAACTGATCCGCCAGCCGCGCTCATTGTCGTCGCGCACCATCCAGTTGGGATGAATGCGCCGCCATAGGGCCGCATTATCCGCGATGGTCGGATCGTCCGGGTAAAGCGGCCCAGCCACGCGCCAATTCTCCTTGCCTGTCACGAACGCTGCGACAGGATGGCAATGGCCTCAAGTAGCGCGCTATGGTCAGCAGACAAGTCCTTTTCCCAACTCGTGTGGGTTTGATGATCATGGAAGTAACCGCGCAGGCGGTGCGGCGTCTCGAATTCGATCTCCAGATCAATGCCGCGCGTGTGCCATTCCAGTTGAAGTCCACCGCGACTTGTCGGGACGACGGCGGGAGCGGGAGCATCGTCCGGCAACACGGCGACCATCAAATCTAGCGCTCGCGCTGCAAACGCGGGTTGAATCGCCGGGGCGCCGTAACTGTCCCAGCCTGGGGGTAGCTCAAGAACCCGCCCGAGCGACTGCACCGTTGCGGGCGCCCACGCGGCTGGATTGGCCGAATCCGTTACAGGCTGACTCATGATGTCAAGACTCTTGAGAACACACCCATCCGCAAGGATTATACGCGCTGTCTCGCACTCGACAACGAGCGAAGGTCTATGACGCCCTGAGCCGAGAACAGGCCCGATAGTGAATGCGGTCTGCCGTGGATAGAGTTATGTCATGCTGACGCTGCAACGCGTCGAACAAGTTCGCGGCGCTTCACGCGCCGCGCGGCGCACAGGGCGATCGATCGGCTTCGTGCCGACGATGGGCGCGCTACACGCGGGACATCGCGCGCTGATGAGTGCCGCGCGCGGCCGGTGCGACCTGGTGTTTGTCAGCATCTTCGTGAACCCGATGCAGTTCGGGCCGAACGAAGACTTCGCGAAGTATCCGCGGACATTGGAGGCCGATCTGGCGGCTTGCCGGGAGGAACGCGTGGACGCGGTGTTTACGCCGGAAACGGCCGAGCTGTATCCGCCCGGAGCACGCACCACGGTGCATGTCGCCGGATTGACCGAGCGGCTGTGCGGCCCATTTCGGCCGGGCCATTTTGATGGTGTCACCACTGTCGTGGCGAAGCTGTTCGGGATCGTCGAGCCCGACCTGGCGTTCTTCGGCGAGAAGGATTTCCAGCAGCTTGTCATCGTCCAGCAGATGGTGCGCGACTTGAACCTGCCGGTCGAGATCGTGGCCTGCCCGACGGTACGCGAGCCCGATGGGCTGGCCATGTCGAGCCGCAACGCGTATCTCTCACCGGATGAACGCGTTCAGGCGTCTTCGCTCTACGCCGCCATGACGACGGCACAGCGCGCTGCGTACGCGGGCACCCGCCACGCGGCCTCGCTGATCGAGCAGATGCGCCGCCAGATCCTTGCGGCCGGACCGGCGACCATCGACTACATCAGCATCGTCGATCCGAATGACCTGACCGATATCGCCGTCCTTGACCGCCCGGCGCGCATCTGTCTGGCCGTGCGCATCGGCCGAACCCGGCTGATCGATAACCTGCCGTTGGACTTGCCGGCGGTTCAGAGGTAAAGTGGTAAGCGGTGAGTGGCAGCCGGCGACGGGTGAAGACTGGGTACCACTCACCCCTCACTCCGCGACCACTCACCAGGAGTTACCATGCGTCCTGAGTTGTTCACGATTCCCATCCTGAATTTCCCCGTCAAGAGTTACGGCTTCATGCTGATGATCGGCTTTCTGAGCGGCGTGTGGTTCGCCATGCGGCGGGCCGAGCGCGTCAAGGCCGATCCTGACATGGTGCTGAACTGCGGGTTCGTGGCGCTGATTGCCGGCGTGCTGGGGGCCCGCATTTTTTATGTCGTCCACTACTGGAAATCGCAATTCGCTCCGCAACCGAGCCCGCTGCTGGCGGCGATCAACATCACCGCGGGCGGGATGGAAGCCTATGGTGGTTTGCTGCTGGGCGCGGTGTGTGTGCTCGCTTATCTCCTGATCAAACGCAAGTCGTGGCGGCTCTATCTGGACATTGCTGCGCCGGCCGGTATGTGGGGCCTGGGCATCACGCGCATTGGTTGCTTTCTGAATGGTTGCTGCTGGGGAGCAGTGTGCGTGAACGGTCATCACGAGGCGGCGGTGCCGTGGGCGGTCCGCTTCCCGTTCGGGAGCAACGCCGTTATCCAGCAATGGGAGGACCGGCAGCTCGGCATTCCGGCCGAGTTGCTGCAGGCCCTGCCGAGCATGGCCGTTCCGCTTGGTTCCGAGCGTCTCGACCTGCCGGAAAAGAAAGTCGTCGAGCCCAAGGTCCGGCTGGAGTCGGAGAGAAGGGAACTGCTCAGCCAGCTTGAAAAAGCCAAAGCCGCCGACCCGCAGGGAGAAGAAGCGCGCCGGTTGCACGATCAGGTGCAGAAGAAGGTAGCGGAGCTGGCCAAGCACAAAGCTGAATACGCCGACCTTCTCGGATCGCCCGACGGGCTGCCCGGCGCTCTGGACTATCCCTCGCGCGCTGCGGCGGGAGAACGCATGAGTTATGGCGAGCTGCGGCAGCTTGCCGCCAGTTTCCGCTCGTTGCCGGTGCATCCGACGCAGCTCTACGCCGCAATCGACGGCATTCTGATCTCGCTGGTGCTCAGCAGCATTTTCTATCGCCGCAAGCATCATGGCGTCGTCATCGGTTGGCTGTTCGTGCTTTACGGCATGGCGCGCATCGTCGAGGAGTCCATCCGCATCGATAACCCCCTCGACAGCGGCGGGATGACGGTATCGCAGTTTGTCAGCTTTGCGATGATCGCGCTGGGCGTAGTTTATCTCGTTATTGTTCGCTATTACCTGCCGGCCCGCTCGCCATTGGCGGTGCCGTATGTACCACCCGCGCCGGAGCCCGCCGCGCAGCGCGCCCGCTGAGGTCATTCGCTTTTCTTGAGCGTCAGGGCGGCGGAGTTGATGCAATAGCGCAGCCCGGTCGGCTGCGGGCCGTCGTCGAATACGTGCCCCAGATGCCCGCCGCAGCGCGCGCAGTTCACGGCGGTGCGGCGCATGTTGAAGCCGGTATCCATCTCGGTGTCGATATTCCGCCTCGCAACGGGCTGCCAGAAACTGGGCCAGCCAGTGCCGGAGTCGAACTTGTTCTCAGAAGAGAACAATTCGTTGCCACACCCCGCACAGAGGTAGATACCGCGGTCGTGCGTGGCGTAGTACTCACCGGTGAAGGCGGGCTCGGTGCCCTTCTCCCGCAGCACGTGGAATTGCTCCGGCGCTAAAGCCGCCCGCCACTCCGCCTCAGTCTTCCGGACCGTCTGTCTGCGGCACCCGCCCATTGATAGTGCGACGAACGCTAGCGATATAAGTACCCCGGTCTTCATGGCTGGCGAACCTCGCAGCCGGCCGTCTTCCCGCTTCAACCCCGATCGATGTTGTCGGTAGGCGGGCCGACCCATTATTATGGCCGGCCGGCTCTATTTTTCACGTGCGCCGTCAAGAGCGGGAAAGACGAATCTATGACGCTCAAGGTACCGTGCCGGTGCGGAAAGCGAATCACGTTGCCGGTGGTCCACGTCGGCCGGCGGGCAGCCTGTCCGGCGTGCAAAGCCGTACTGCGCGTCGTGGCGCGCGATTGGGACCTGCTGGTCGACGATTTTGCCGACACCTTCGTCATCCAAAGCGGACCGAGTGGCGTCGGTGAGCAGTTCTCGCTCGGTGGCGGGCAGCCGATCGCTATTGGCAAACTGGCCACGAACGACATCGTCCTGAACGGCGACTTGGTTTCGCGGGCCCACTGCCAAATGCACCGCACGCCGTCCGGCTGGCGACTGGAAGATCAAAAGAGCCGCAATGGCTTGTTCGTCAACCGCCAGCGCGTCGAGACGCACGATCTGGCAGATGGCGACGTGGTGCGGATTGGGGAATTTGAGCTGCGCTTTCACATGCCAAAGCGGAGCGCCGCCTCAACGGGAATGACACGGCTGGGATCGGATTCCAGCGAGTCTGACGACGATGCCATCTACAAGATTGCAGACGAAGATGCTTGGCCGTCGGTACCGGCCGCTGCGCCCGCTCGACTCGCGCCGATCGAAAGCGAGGGTCCAATCTGTCCGGGCTGCGGCGAGCGCCAGCGACCCGGCGTCAAGATCTGTGTCCGATGCGGAATCAACGTCAAGACCGGCCGCACGGTCCTTACGGCGCACGACGCCGATGTTGACCAGGTCTACATAACGGCCGAGAACGTCATTCGTCTGATCAGTTGGGTGGCATGGGCGGGCATCTATCCGGTTGTCTCCGAGGCCTTCGGAACCTGCAAACCCTATGCGATTCGCGCTCTGGCTGCTTTAACCATCTTCATCAGCGTCTGGTATTGGGCTTATGAATGGAGCGATTCACCCCGCATGCAATCGCTCAAGAATCTGGCGCTGTGGTGCGGAGAGGGCGAGCCATCGCCCGAACAAGTCTACGCAATGTACGAACAGACCTCCTATGGCGACTCGGCGGCCTTCGATGAAAAGTACCACGACTTGGAAGGCAGCGTGCCGGATCAGGAGTTGACGCTGGCAGCACATCGCGCATTGCCGCGGGAGAAACAGTGCTTCGGTACGTATCTGCCTTCGCAGCTCATCACCCACGCGTTCCTGCATGCCGATCCGATCCACTTGATCGGCAACCTGTTATTCCTGCTGGTGCTGGGCTCGCGCGTCAACGCGCTGATCGGCAACGTCGGCGCCGCAATTGTTTACCCGCTTTTGGCGATCGCCGGTGGAATCGCCCATCGCATCGCATCCGCGCAACTGCCGCCCGGCGCAATGATCGGCGCCTCAGGCGCCATCATGGGACTAGCTGGCATGTACCTGGTATTATTCCCTGTGCACAAGATTCACATGGCGGCCTGGCTTCGATGGGGACTGATGGCTGGCTTTCACCTTTCGCTGAAGATCTGGGCGGTGCGCGGGTTCTGGGTAGTGCTGTTCTACATCGCGTTCGACGTGTTCTACACGGCCTTCGGAATCCATGATGAGGTCGCGCACTGGGCGCACCTGGGCGGCTTCCTGACCGGGGCGGGCTTGGCCGTGCTGCTGCTGATTACCCGCCTGGTCAACGCACGCGGCGGCGATCTGGTTTCTGTGGTGTTGGGCAAGCACGCCTGGTCGTTGGTCGGTAAACCGGACCCGACGCGCAAGGCCCTGCTGGGCGGCTGATAGATCAGCGACGCTCCTGCATGGTCGTCTCACGCAGCGGTTCGCGGCGCTGGTAGAGTTCCAGGCTATCGAGGATGCGGCGGAGCGCGCTCGTGTTGCCGGAGGATTCGGCCAATTGGGCGGCGGTCTGCGCAGTCTGAACCGCCATCCGGAAATCACCGGCTTCGGCGTACGTGGCCGCCAGCGTGTCGAGCACTTCGGGATTCTGTTCCTGGGTGAGCTGCGCCGCGCGGCGCGCGATCGCCATCGCCATGGCGCCGTTGCGCACAGCATCATCCGGGGCGGTCGCCATAATGCGCGCCAGCATGTTGAGCAGGGCGACATCCTCGCCGCAGTTGTTGAGCCCGCGCTGCAGCGTTGTGAGGGCGTCCGTGAATGCGCCCTGCCCGCGCTGGCAAGTCGCCAGGCCCAAATAAGCGCGGGCTTCCGTCGGGCGCAGCTCGATGGCTTTGCGAAAATGCTGGGCCGCTTCGGCCCGCCGCAGATATCCGAGCTGCATGCCGGCCAGTGCGACGTGCGCGCGCGCATCGTGCGGATCGATGGCCAAGCCTTTCTCGTAAAGCTGCATGGCGTACTCGGGGCGACCCGTGCGCTCGGCAATCAGCGCCAGATTGAAGAGCGGAACCGCCAATCCGGGTTGCGCGTCGGCCACACGCTGAAAGATTTCCTCGGCGGCCTCGATGTTGTTGGCCCGCAGATACGTGCTCCCCAGATCGATCGCGATGTCCCACTGATCCGGCAGGATGGCCAGCGCGCGGCGGAAATGGTCCAGCGCCGGTTGCCAGTCCTGCCGCTGGGCGTAGTAGCGGCCCAGGCCGGCTTGGGCGGGAAAACACTCGGGATTTCCGGTCAGCGTACGTTCCCACATCGCCGGCGGATCTTTGAAGACCGGGATGTAGATTTCAGTGACCACGATGTACGCGACGATCGCTAGGCCGGTCGCGAGTGCGATAGCAGCCCGCGGCGCACGAGCCACAATTCGTGTTCGGCCGAAAGCCGTCACGACGGCCAGAAAGAACCCGATGCACGCGATGTACAGATAGTGATCCGAAACATAGGTCACCGCCAGATTGCCGAAGGGGACCAGTCCCAGAGTCGGCAGCAGAAACACGACGAAGTGAATCAGGCCGTAAGCGACGAGCGCGTCCAGCCGCCGGCGCGCGCGCCACAGAACGAGCGCGCCGGCCAACAGTCCCAGCAGTGGAAGCCACCACAACACAGAGCGGACCGACGGCTGCCAGAGTTGGTAGATCGGCAAGAGCCCGGCCGGAATCAGTAGCTTGAATGCATAGAACCAAATCGCCGCCGCCGCGATGAGCGGGCGTACGCCCGGCTGCGGCGGATGCATGAGAAATTTCTGCTCGAAGAAGACCGTCACGAGCGTCGAGATCACGCTCAGCGCCAGCATAGGCAGGATGCGCAGCAGACTTGAGCGCCACGATGTGCGCAGCACGAGGCGATCGAGTGCGACCAGCGCGAGCGGCAGCGTCAGTACGGCCGACTTCGACAATAGCGCAGCCGCGAAGGCTATCAACGCTGCGGCGTACCAGCGTTCACCGCCACGGCGAAAACGCAGCCAACTGAGCAGGCTCACGAGCACGAACATGCACGAGAGCAGATTCTTGCGCTCCGCGATCCACGCCACCGTCATGGTCTGAACGGGATGCACCGCAAAGAGCAGGCCGACGGTAAGTGCCGCCCAGCGCGGCGCGCGCATGGCTCGCAGCCACAGCAGCACCAGGAGTGCGTTGATAGCGTGCAGCACCGTGTTGGTCGCGTGATAGCCCAGCGCATTCGTGCCCCAGAGCCGATATTCCAACCAGTAGCTCGTGAACGTCAGCGGGTAATACTGCTCGGACTCAGGCGTGGTCCAGATCCGCCGCAACCCGCCCGGGGTTGTCATGTGGGGGTTGCTGACGATGTAGGGAGAGTCATCCCAGCCCGTGAATCCGTTTCGTAAGGAGGGCAGAAACGTTGCCAGCGCCACCAGCGGAATCAGCCGCCCGAACCAACCGAGTCGCCAGGCCACGCGAGCTTCGGCCGAGCCCGACGACGGGCCGGCGCGCGAGGCAGGCTTCGTCTCAGCGTGCCGTTTCCGCATGCCGACATGATAGCCCGCCAGCGCAGGCCCCGGCACTGACGCAGCTTAGATTTCGGAGAACAGTGAGCCGTCCTTCGCCTCGACTCCGGCGGCGCGCCCTGCTCTGCGTTGCAAAGTGCCGTTCTGCCGCGGAGCATCGGCCGTCGCCGGCACGCTGGTCAGCGGATTTTCGGTGCCGTCCAGCGGATCGCCGGGATTGATCGCGTCCAGGCGCTTACGGATGCGCTGTGCGTATTGCTCGGAAAGTTCGAATCCGACCCAGCGTCGCTTGAGCTTCTTCGCCACGGCCAGGGTCGTCCCACTGCCGCCGAACGGGTCGAGGATCAATTCGTCTTCGTTGGAACACACGCGGATGATGCGGCCCAGAAGCTGCTCCGGCATCTGGCAGCCGTGCCAGCCGGCGCGCTCCTTGAACGTGCCGCAGACGCGCGGGAAATACCAGGTGTCTTCGTCGGGCTTCAACCCCTCGGGCAGGTCTTGCGGGCGCAGGATCCAGGTGTCGTCGGGCAGACGCCCCTCGGGCACCGCTCGCCGGTCAGCATAGACGAGCTGTCGCGCCGAGGGCACGCGAGCTTCCTTGTCGTTGAATGTGAAGTGTTTCCCATCCTTCACCAAATGGAACAGATGCGCATGGCTGCGGGCGAATTTTTTCTTGCAATGCACGCCGAAGGTATAATACCAGACGACCCAACTCCGGCAGGTGAAGCCCAGTTCTTTCTGCGCGATGAGCTTCAGTTCGGCCGCGTATTCATCGCCGATCGCCAGCCAGAACGTGCCCGTCGGCGTGAGCACTTCCGACACGGCCTGCATCCACTGGCGACTCCAGTCGAGATACGCATCCGCCGCGCGCCGATCGTCGTAAACGTCGTAGTCATAGCCGATATTGAAAGGCGGATCGGCAAAGGCCAGATCGACGCTTCCCGGTTCCAGCCCGCGCAGGCCGACCAGGCAATCGACCTGATGCACTTCATTGATCGCGTACGTCATGTTGCCTCCGTGCCGACTGCACCGCGCCACGCGGGCATTATCACGGCCGAACTGCGCCTTGCAAGTCTGTGCGCGGGCACCGGCATGTCGAGCGATGGCAGGGCCTTGGTTGCGTTCGAAGCGAAGTCCAATGCCAATCATTCCTGGTCGGGTGTTTCGATGATGGACCCATGCTGTTACAATGCCGTCGGTCCGGAGCACTGATGCATGAGCGCTGAACCCAGGACTAAGCCTGCCCGCAAAACCGCAGTCTCGTCGCCAGCGGAAGACAAGCCCTATGTTGGCCCCGAAGACCTGCTGGGCTTCGATGCCGCGGCGCAGTCGCCGCCTCCCGGTGAATATCCCTACACGCGCGGCATCCACCGGACGATGTACCGCCACAGGCTGTGGACGATGCGGCAGTTTGCGGGCTTCGGCTCGGCCGAGCAGACGAACGAACGCTTCAAGTTCCTGCTCGAAAAGGGCCAGACGGGCCTCTCCACGGCCTTCGATCTGCCCACCTTGATGGGCCGCGACAGCGACGATCCGCTGGCACTCGGTGAGGTCGGCCGCTGCGGCGTGGCCATCAGCTCCCTGAATGACATGCGGCGGCTCTTCGCCGGCATCGACCTTTCGGCCGTCAGCACCTCCATGACCATCAACGCCCCGGCCGCCATCCTGCTCGCGTTCTACATCGCCGTCGCTCAAGAGCAGGGCCACGCACCCGAGGAGCTGCGCGGCACGCTCCAGAACGATATCTTGAAAGAGTTCCACGCCCAGAACGAATACGTCTTCCCGCCCATCCCCAGCGTCAAGCTCGTCATTGACACGATTGAGTACGGCACGCAGCACATGCCGCAATGGAATACGGTTTCGATCAGCGGCTACCACATCCGCGAAGCCGGCGCAACGGCGGTTCAGGAGCTGGCCTTCACGCTGGCCGATGGCATGGAATACGTGAAGGAATCCGTCGACCGGGGCCTGAATGTCGACGATTTCGCCCCGCGGCTCTCGTTCTTCTTCGACGTGCACAACGACTTCTTCGAGGAGATCGCCAAGTTCCGCGCGGCGCGCCGCATCTGGGCCAACGTGATGCGACACCGCTTCGGCGCCACGAGCGAGCGGAGTTGGTGGCTGCGTTTCCACGCCCAGACCGCCGGCGTCACGCTCACCGAGCAACAGCCGATGAACAACGTGGTGCGCGTCGCGTATCAGGCGCTGGCGGCCGTGCTGGGCGGCTGCCAGTCACTGCACACCAACAGCATGGACGAAACGCTGGCGCTGCCGACCGAGCCGGCCGTCAAGCTCGCCCTGCGCACCCAGCAGGTTCTCGCGCACGAGACGAATATTCCCAACATGGTCGATCCGCTGGGCGGCTCGTATTACATCGAAAAGCTCACCAACGAGCTGGAAGCCGGGGCCGAACAGATTTTCGATCAAATCGACGCCATGGGCGGCGTGCTGCGCGCCGTCGACCGCGGCTATTTCCGCCGGGCGATCGCCGAAAGCGCCGTCGAAGAGAACCGCCGCGTCGAGCGCGGCGCGCAAGTCATCGTCGGCGTCACGCGCTTCGCCGAAGACGAACCCGAGCGCATCCCGACGCTGAAGATCGAGCAACATGTCGAGGACCAGCAGATCGCGCGCCTCAGGCAGCTCAAAGCCCAGCGCGATCCGCAACGGCACCGCGCCGCACTCGAGCGCCTGCGCCGTGACGCAGCCGAGGGTACCAACGTCATGCCCGCCCTGATCGAAGCCGCCGAGGCCGACGCCACCGTCGGCGAAATGATGAACACCCTCAAGACCGTCTACGGCACCTACGACGGCGGTCCCGAATGGTGATAGATGGCGTGGGCAAATGCGAATTAATCCGAGAGCCTCAGAACTGCTGGCCAACTGCTTTCACGCCCAAGCATTGCGGACAGGTGAACACATAAAAACTGTTCGCATCGTGCCACCAGAGTCGTGCGTCCGGTGGCCATTGATTGCAGAGTAAGTTATCATCAAGTTGGCCAACGAACATCATCGGGCGCTCACAGCAACTTGGAATCTCGGGATCTTGAATCCAGACGGGCAGCCGAAAGTGCTGGTAGTCGGCCGGTTCTGGCTTGCGCACAGCCTCGAGTGTGTGTTCGTCGGGAGCGGTTCTGAAGTAGACTTCGTCGCCCTCGGGCAACCAAGTCGATACTCCATCGAGTCGTGAAATCCGGGCTATTCCCAGTCCGGCGACGCGGGTCTCTTCCATGTGCGCCGTCAGGATCTCGGCAACGCCGGTCACCCAGATCCCGTCTGGATTCTCTTGGGAGACCGGTACGCGAATGGGTCGCTCGGGGCCTTGCTCGGATAATTCGCTCAGAACCCGCACATTGCGCCTCCGCCCGACCTGTCGAAACTCCTATTGGGCGGGAGCATTCTACACGCACAGAGGCTTGGGCCAAATAGCATCTGCACCGCACGGAAGCCGGCGGAGTCGAACCGCGCGCCACGCATGCGCCGACCGCTTAGCAGGCGGTGGTGGGTCCACACCCACTTCGGCTTCCTCAGTTACCGGGCCAGACCGCACGTTCAAACCCGCGGGCATTCGGAGGGCGGAGGAGTTGAACCCCAGGCGCAATGGCCTCGATCCGTTTTCGAGACGGCGGTCGCTCCACAGCGACAACACCCTCCGCAGCGCGCAGGCCATCCGCACGAGCCACGCTGCTCGTTGTCTTCCCGGCGCAACAAAAAAACCGGCCGACCCGCGCGGATCGACCGGCTCTAATCTGCTCGGCTGTTAACTTCGTACTTAACGCGCGCCGCGCAGTATCTCCGTTCGACCCTCTGGGCCGCTGGCGGAACTACTGCATGAGCTCGAACAATTCATCACATCTATAACATAGCACATGATTCGCAGTTGTCAAATCAATCATGCGCCTTACGGCGCGCCGGTGAAACTAACGCCAAACGCCGCGCACTCTTTCAGATCCGCATCCGCATCCCCGTCCAGATCGGCCGCCGAACAATCGTCGCTCACGGTCGCGGTCGGACCACTCAGGCAGGCGGCGAAGGTCGCGTACTCCGTCAGATCGACGTCGCCGTCGCCGCCGAAATCACCGAAGCGGATATTCAGGATCGGATCGGGCATCAGCGTCACCGGTCGAATGCCATCATTCACGGTGATACGGAAATGGTCGGTGCCGATGATCGTTCCGGCCGTGATGGTGATGCTATACATGCCGCCACCCAGGTCGACCAATGGTCCAATCGTCGAGCTGCCGGCCGTCCCGGGGCCGTGTCCGTAGGCAACGCTCTGAATCGGCACGCTGATCGGTAGCCCTTGCCAGTCGCGCAAGACAACGGTCAAGTTCGCGGTCGCCGTGCCATTCGGCGGCAGGCTCGCCACATCGAACACCGCGGTCGATTGAATCGCATCCGGCCTTCCGACCAGATTTGCGCGCCACGCATCGAACAGGTTCTGGAGCTGCACCACGGGATCGGGCGCGCTGCTCGGCTGGAAGGCCACGTCGAACTTCATGAAATACAAGCCGTCGGAGCAGCCGTTCACATTGCAGATCGGGTCATCGGTATCCCCGATGCGCGCCGTCACCATGTATCCGATGTGTCCAGACTTCACGAAGGCCGGCGGCGGACAGCCGCATCCGGCAGGGTTATTCGGGGAGCACGAGCAGCGTCCATCGCCGCCGGCCATGCGGGCCGCCTGCATCCCGGCCATCAGCTTCGCCGGCACGTCGCCACTCGTGTTCTGCAGCGCGCTGACGGCGGCCGACACGACGCAGCCGCCGGCCAATACGTTGCCCTGAACGGCGTAATAGAGCGTCCCGATATTGCCCGTCACTCCGCCGGCCCACTGTCCGTTCTGGGTGCCGGTGAACGTCACCGCCTGCCCGACCGCATTCACAATCCCATATTGGCGCTGCTGGTGCCCGGGCACTTGTGCCAGAATGGTCAAAATCTGCGCCGGCGGTGTGCCCATCAAGAGTTGGTCGTGAATGATCGGCCGTCGGATGCCGTCAAAGTCGCCCGCCGCCTGGACGACGCCAGCCCCGATCCCGACCAGCGTCACCGGAGTCAGCGCCAGCAGATCGAAATTGTTCAGGCAGGTGACGGAGGCGATCGCCACCTCTTTCGTTTGCGAGTCGACCAGCACAATCGACCACGTCGCCCGCGACGGCGCGCTTCCCACCAACATGGCGGCCGTCCCGAACCCGAGAACCATCAAGCGCTGAGCGTTCATGCTTCGTTCTCCCGCGCGCTGTGAAATGGACGCGGACTTCTCCTCCTATGAACCTGGTTTGGACGCCCGCGAGTATCGCCGAAAAAGCGTTGAGATGCAAATGCGCCGCGCGCGGACGCTGCGCCACTAACGATGCAGTGCAAGCAACTCTTCCGGGATCGGTGAGGGTGATTCGGGCGCGCGGCTAAAAGTCGCGGCCGCCGCGCACCCCTGGCGTAGGGGTGATGGAGGATTGCCTCGGCGATCAGGCCGATTAGCGCCGATCCGTACCCGCCGTACCGACGGTGGTGGAGCCGCTGCCATCAACTGAACCGGTCCCGGTCCCATCGCCACCGGTTACGGTCCCCGTGCTGCCGTCGCTGCCCGGCATGGCCTCGACCATCGCGGTGGCCTTCGGCTGTCCGCTGGCATCCACGAACGAGCGCACGTGAATGACGGTATCGCATTGGAACTGACCGGTATTCGTGCCCTTGCTGAACACGAACGGGCCGAAGGTCTGAACACTCGTCCGGCCGACGACCGGGATATCCGCGGTCACGTTCACATTGACCTCGACGCGGTCCGGACAAGCTACCTCGAAGCCTAGATCGAAGGGGCCGATGTTCCGCGAGCCGCGAAGCTGTTGTTCTTTTCCATCCGCATAGGTCATTTTGACCAGGACCGTAGCTGATAAGCTGATGGAATCCGCCACGAAGTTCGGCACGCTCGTCTGAGCCAAGCTGATCGCCTCGGTACGCGTAATATCGTTCTCGATAGCGACGGCCACTTCCCGGCTGGTGTCGACCCCCGCGGTGGCCGGCACCTCGACGAAGCCGTTGCCGTCGGTATCGCTGAGCGTGCTCAGCCGGTCCAGGATTCCGGGTGTCGGACCATTGCCCGTGCTGCCGCAACCAGCCAGCACGGCACCCGAGAGCATCGAAACGACGAACAAACCGCGAGCAGGAAGTCTCATGGCTAATCCCCAGTTAACGAACCATCGAATTCAACCCCATGCCAGCGCGTCCCTCGTGGATCGCGAGAGCAAGCCACACTATCTTATCGGACGGCAAGTGTCCGACACGCCTACGCTGGACCGAAATCGCATCTAATCTTGCGTGCCACGTCCCGCACGCGAGCAGGGAACCGCTTGCGCACGGTACGCAACGATACAGCCTAACATATCGCGGCCCGCGACGGCGCCGACTACAGTCAAAACCCCAAGCGATATCGTCTCGCGTCCGGGTGCGGTTGAGCCCTCGTTCCCCGGTGGCTCAGACGCACATCGAGCGCCCGGTACGACCGCCGGCTTGTCCGCGGCGTCAGCATGCCCCATAATCGCCCCCGATGCCTGGTGAGGCGAACATTAGAGTGCTGCTGGCGAAAATCGGTCTGGACGGCCACGACCGCGGCGTGAAAGTCCTCGCCCGCAGCCTGCGGGATTGCGGGTTCGACGTGATCTATACCGGCCTCTGGCAGACGGCGGCGGCCACCATGCAGGCGGCCATGCAGGAGGATGTGGACGTGGTCGGCGTGAGCCTGCTCTCGGCCGCCCACATGACCATCATGCCGGAGATCTTCAACGCCGCCCGCAAGCTCGGAATCGAAGGCACCCCCGTCGTGCTGGGCGGTATCGTGCCCCAATCTGACTACGGATCCCTGAAGGAGATGGGGGTCGCGGCGGTGTTCAATCCGGGCTCGCCGCTCGACCGGATCATCGCCAGCATGCGCCAGCTTGCCGCCAGCCGTCCGCGCGAAACGCCGGCCGCGCTCCGCGCCGGCTACGAGACCGGCCGGCCGCTGGCTCTGGCCCGGCTGATCACGCACGTGCAGCGATCTGGCGGTCTGAATGGCTGGACGCCGCCGCGGGGTGCGGCCCGCGTGATCGGCGTGACGGGGGCACCGGGTGTCGGCAAGAGTTCGTTCATCGGCAAGCTCAGCGCTGACTTGCGTGGGCGCGGTCTGAAGGTAGCCGTCCTGGCGGTCGATCCCAGCAGTCCGATCACGGGCGGTGCGCTGCTCGGCGATCGGCTGCGCATGATGTCCGGCGAGCTGGATGATGGCTTCTTCATCCGCAGCATGGCCAGCGGCGAGGTCCACGACGGTCTGGGACCGCGCTGCGCCGAAATCCTGCGGCTGATGGCCGGCTTCGGCTTTGACGTGATCCTGCTCGAAACGGTGGGTGCGGGTCAAGCCGATGTTGGCGTGCACAAGCTGACCGACCGGACTTTGCTGTTGCTGATGCCAGACTCCGGCGATGCCATTCAGTTTTCCAAGGCCGGGATCATGGAGATCGCCAGTGCGTTCGTGGTGAATAAGTGTGATCTGCCGGGCGCCGATGCCACCCTGGCGCACTTGCGCAGCGCGCTGGACGATGACCGCCCGATCTGGAGCGTCAGCACGCTGCGCAATCAGGGCATCGAGGCTGCCGGCGACTGGATCGAAGCGCTCCGAGGCCGTCCGGCGTGCTGAGTGACGCGCCCGCCACTGTTCCATATGGTCGCGTATAGCCGCAAGCGATTCACCGTCGGATCAGGCGGGCACCTCCCGCTGCTGCTTATCCTGGTGGTTGGCGCCGCGCTGCGACTCTATCGCTTGGATCAGGCGCCTCCGGGGCTGCATCAGGACGAAGCGTCAAACGCCTGGAATGCCTGGTGTCTGCTGAAGACGGGCCAGGACCAGTCCGGCGAGCGCTGGCCTCTATTCTGCACGCGCGCTTTCGGGGAGTATCGCAGCGCGCTATTCCTTTATGCACTGTTGCCGTTTCAGGCGATCGGTGGCCTGAGCGTCTGGACCACGCGTTTACCGGGAGTCGGATGCGGGTTGGCGGCAATCGCGCTGATCTTCTATGTCGGCGCGCGGCTCTTTGGCCGGGCCGTTGGACTCATCGCGGCCGCGCTTCTGGCGGTGACACCGTGGGCGATTCAACAGTCCCGCTGGGGGCACGAGGCCGTCGCCACGCCGGTGCTGATGCTGGCGCCGCTGGCGCTATTGCTATGGGCGCGGTTTCCGCTCGGTGACGATCCGGAGGGCGATCCCGGCGCGCCGGGAGAGCTACGGCTCGAGCGGAGCCGCGCTTCCCCGGGTTTGATCCGCGCTGCCTTGGCAGGAGCGGCGGCCGGGCTGGCCTGCTATGGGTATCCAACTGTTCGCGTCGTGCTTCCGCTGCTGCTCCTGTTCACGCTGATCGTTGCCGCGCCGGCCTGGCTGAACCTGTTCCGCACGCGCCGCGGGGCGGCGGCGGTCGCCGCATTGGCGATCGGCTGGATGGCGCTGTTCGGTCCGCTCGCCTGGCAACACCTGGTACACGCGGAGCGCATTGGCCGGCGCGCTTCCATCACGCACACCTGGGATTCCAACGCGCCGCTTACGGACACCATCGGCAGTCTTGCTTGGGTTGTGGCCTGTCGATATCCACCGCACTACGAGAGCAATTTCCTCTTCGTTCAAGGCGATCCCAATCCGGTGCGCAGCCTGCCCGGCGGCGGCGTGCTGCCGGGGTACCTGCTTCCGCTGCTGCTGGCCGGCGCGATTGTTGTTGCGCGGACCGCGGATCGCTCGCGCGCAGCGCGCCTGCTGTTGATCTGGCTGCTGGTCTGGCCGTTGGCCGATTGCTTCAGCGACTTTGGCGGACCGCACGCGCTCCGCAGTCTTCCCGGTTTGCCGGCCCTCATTCTTCTGGCGGCGCTCGGCGCGGTGCGCACAGGAACTTGGCTCGCCGAACGCAGCCGTGTCGCTGCTGTCACCGCGAGCGCGGCTTTGGGTATCGCGGTGGTCGCACACACCGTGTACTTCGCCCGCATCTATTTCGGCGACTACTTCCGGCAACCGACAGCGTACGTCGAGTTTCATGCCGACCTGCTGGAGGCCAGTCGCTGGCTCAAGGCTCGCTTCAGCGACGCCGACGCGGTTTTCTGCACGACCATCGGCCCGCCGATGCCGTACGTGATCATGCTGGTGGGGCTGGAGTACGATCCGCGGGAATGGTTCCAGGCGCCGCGCAGTTTCGTGCAGCGCGACGTGTGGGAGGCTTGCATGCGGTTCGGTAAAGTGCACTTCGACTACGACGGCTATGCCGATGGACTGCGGAAAGTACTGGCGCGCAATGAGCGCCCCGATCGGGTCGTATGGATCGTCAGGCCCGGCGAGCATAGCCTGCGCGATCCCGATTTCGAAATCCGCCGGCCGGACGGGCAGCCGGCGCTTTGGATCTGCGAACGGATTTATTGAGGGCGGGCTCGTATGGCTGTTGAACGGCGAACTCGGATCGAGGTGGTGCTCGCGCTGGCGCTGATCGTCGCGCTAGCAGCCGCGCTGCGACTGTATTACCTCGATCAGGCCCCGCCGGGCTTGAATCAGGACGAAGGCGCAAATGCCTGGAATGCCTGGTGTCTGCTGAAAACCGGAAAGGATCAGGATGCCGTCCGCTGGCCGTTCTTCTGCACGCGCGCCTTCGGCGAGTACCGCAGCACGTTGTACATGTACGCGCTGCTGCCCTTCCAGGCCGCCGGTGGGATGAACGTCATCACCACGCGCCTGCCCGCGGCGGTCGGCGGCGTTCTGACGGTTCTACTGACGTATTACGTCGGCGCGCGCCTGTTCGGCCGCGGCACCGGGATGATCGCCGCATTGCTGCTGGCGATCGCACCCTGGCACATTCAACAGAGCCGCTGGGGGCACGAGGCCACGCTGACGCCGCTGCTGATTATTCTTCCGGTGGCGGCGCTGCTGTGGTCGAACTTGCCACTGGTCGACGGCGAGCAGCGTGGCCCGCGCCCGCTCATCGCGGGTTTGGCCGGAGCATTGGCGGGCATCTGCTGCTACGGCTATCCGGCGGTGCGCGTGTTCCTGCCGCTGTTTCTGATGGCGGCGGTCATGGTGACGATCCGCGCCTGGTATCGGCTGATTCGTACGCGGCGTGGTGCGCTGGCCGTCGTACTGCTGGCGGTGAGCTGGGGCGCGACGTTTGGTCCGCTGGCGTGGAAGCACCTGACTGATGCGCGGATCGGAAAGCGCGGCGCGATGACGCGCGTCTGGAATCCGGCCGACCCGCTGGTGCTGAAGCTGGGGAAATGTCTGCAACGCTATCCCGGCCATTTCGAGTCGGATTTCCTCTTCGTCAACGGAGACCCGGAGGAGATGCAGCACCCCCCATATGGCGGTGAGTTTCCATACTTCATGCTGCCCCTGCTGCTGATCGGGCTGGCGGTGGTGGCACGGACGTTCGAGCGCTCGCGCGCCGCGCGGGTGCTGACGGTCTGGCTGTTGCTCTATCCCGTGTCCGACTGCATCAGCACGGCGGCCGGCATGCACGCGCTGCGAAGCCTGCCGGGCGTATGTGCGCTGGTTTTGCTGGCTGCGCTGGGTGCGGCGCGGGCCGGGAGTTGGCTTTGGCAACGCCGTCGCATCGCGACCGGCCTCGCGGCCGTCTTGGCGGCGGGCGTCGGCGGAATATGGACGGTGCAGTTTGCGCGCGTTTATTTCGAGGACTATCCGCGGCGCGACGAAGTGTACGCTCAGTTTCAAACCGCGCTGGTTGAAGCCTGCCAGTGGTTGAGCCCGCACGCCAATGAGGCTGATGCAATCTTCTGCACGACGAGCGGATTCAACATTCCCTACGTGACGACGCTGGTCGCCCTGAATTACGACCCGCGCGATTGGTTCAGCCAGCCGCGCAAGATGACGCGCCACAATGAGTGGGAGGCCTACTGGCGCTGTGGCAAGCTCTATTTCATGTATGGCGACGTCTACAAACCGAGCCTGCGGGCGCTGCAGCGTAACCGCAGGGACGACCACGTCTACTTCATCATTCGGCCCGGCGAGATCGACGCCGGCCCACCGCTTTACGAAGTTCACGGACCCGACGGCCAGCCGTGCCTGTGGATCTGCGAACGCACCGAGTAGCTGGGGGTGTGCCCACTAATTCGGGCAAGCGCAAAGATGGCCGAAACTACCAAGACGCCATTATAGAACCGCCAAGACGCCAAGGTCGCCAAGATGATTAGGTCCGCTTCGCGGACCGCGCGCTGGTCCTCCGTTGCTCTTGGCGTCCTTGGCGTCTTGGCGGCTGAGTGCTGGCGTCATGGCGGTTGCCCGCAAATCTGGGCACACCCGTGGTGGCCCCAGGCCTCGCCCTCGCTCCAGGGCTGGCGAAATCACCCGGCGGGAGCTAGGATGACGCAGTTCAAGGAGGAACGACTGCGGCATGCGCCGACCCACCTTAACCAACTTCTGTTCTGCGAGCGCGATCATCGGATGCGGCGCGGTGGTGCTGCTGGCGTCTGGCTGCGCGCCCCTTGCGCAGGGGACCGGCATCCCCGGCGATCTGGCGGTGCTGCGGCAACGCGGTTTTGAAACCATTAAGCGTGGCGTGCAATATCCCCATCTGGCGTCGGTGCGCGCCCAGGCGGTCGAAGCGTTCCAGGAAGCCGCGCCGGAGGACGGCCTGCCCTGGATCCGTGCGGCGCTGACCGATGCCCATCCGGCGGTGCGTTTTGCGGCCTGCCTGGCGGCCGGAACGCTCCAGGACAAACTGGCGCTCGATGGCGTGACGCGCTGCGTCGCTGATCCGGATGAAAGTGTGCGGGTCGGGGCGATCTTCGCGCTGCACCGGTATGGCGACACGCACCTGACCGGTCAGCTTGCCGAGTACCTGCTTTCAGCGAGCGATCCGGCCGTGCGCCGAAATGCGGCGCTGGTGCTCGGCCGATTGGGTGAGAAGGGGGCGGTCTCGCTGTTGGCGCGGGCCATGCGCGACTCCGACGAAGGCGTGCAGCTTCAGGCGCTGGAGTCCATGTCGCTGCTCGGGAGGCCGGAAGCGCAGCAGCAGCTTACGTTCTATGCCACTTCCGGCACGGGTTACAAGGAGGCCTTTGCGATCAATGCCCTGGGCCTGACGCACGAGCCGCGTTTCGCGGATACCTATCACTATCGAATTCGACACAGCGATTATCTGGAAACGCGGCTGGCTGCGGCGCGGGCGCTCGGACTGCTCGGCGCGGCCGACGGTTACACACTGGCGGCGGAGGCCCTGAATTGGAACAGTCCGCGGCGGGGCGTTCCGGATGATCCGCCCGAGAATCAGGTGCGCAGGATGCGCCAGCTTGCGGTGCTGGCGCTGGGGGCGATTGGCGATCCGCGCGGGCTGCCGCTGCTGGACCGCGCGCTGACCACCAGCGACGATCCGAACGTGCAGGTCGCCATTGGCAAGGCCATGCTGGAAATCGTCAATGCCGAGCAGCGCCGGCAGGCACCTTTTGCGGCGAAATGAGAATTGGGGCATTCGTCATCCTGGCGCTGGCGGCGCTGACGTTGCAAGTGACGCTCGCGCCGCGCGTGGTGCTGCTCGGCGCGCGGCCCGATTGGCTGCTGGTGCTGGCCGTCTTCATCGGCTTGCACGTGCGCGGCGCGGAAGCGCCGATTCTGGCATGGCTGATCGGCTTGGGGGCTGACCTCGTGAGCATCGAGCGGCCGGGCTTGATGGCGATCACCTATGGTTTGACGGCGGCGGCCGTCCATAGTGTGCGCGAGTTCATGTTCATTCGGCATCCGCTGACGCATTTTTCGCTGACGCTGTTGGCCAGCCTGGGTGTGCAAACGCTCATGTCGATGTACCGCGATCTGGCGTACCACTGGCCGGTGGATTCACCGACGCGCGAGCTGGCGCACGCGATCGCGGTGGCGGTCTGGACAGGGCTGTGGGCCGTGCCGGTGCATTGGGTCCTTCTGCGGGGCCGACGGCTGATCATCACCCCGCACGCGCGTGCGGGGTGAGGTCTTTGCGAGCCAATTCATGTTTGAGACACGGCTCAAAATTCTGGCATGCGTGTTGATGATCTGCGCGGCCGTGGTGGTTGGCCGGCTCATCGAGTTGCAGGTCGTCAACGCCGACGTCTATCGTCGCAAGGCCGATCAGGTCTTGCTCAAACCCGCTGAACGACTGCCCTGCGTGCGCGGCCGCATTCTGGATCGCACCGGGTTTGTGCTGGCGTCGGATGATCCGGACTGGAAGGTTTGCATCGATTACGACGTCCTGGCGATGGATTCCGAAAGCCAGGAGAAGCGGGCCGATAGCCTACACAAGCGGGCCGCGAGCTACGCGCGGCAAAACCGTTACGGTCCCGGCAAGCGGCGGCAGGACGTCCAATCGTTGTTGGAGGCAGATATCAAGCGCATGTGGGAGGATTTGGCGCGGCTGGCGGGCAAGCCGCAATTCGAGCTACGGCGCCAGGCGGAAGATATCTGCCAGCGGGTCGCGGCCGTTCGCCAGGTGGTAGCTGCGCGGCGCGGATTCGACGATACCGTACGTGAAGAAGAGCAACCCCATGCGTTAATTGAAGGTCTCGATGATCAGCAGCACATCGCCGCGCGACTGGCCATGGAGCCGTATCCGTGGGTCAGCGTGCGCAGCGGTGTGCATCGCACCTATCACAACGCCGTGTCGCTGGCCCACGTCCTCGGGCGCGTGGCGCGCGTCAGTGCCGGCGATATCGAGAACGATCCGGACGCGGAGCAGCCGCTGCGCAAGCTGCTGGCGGATGATATGGTCGGCCGCAGCGGTGTCGAGTACCTCGCCGAGCGCGACTTGCGCGGCACGCGCGGCGTGCTCCTGAAGAACCGTAACGATGAAGTCCTGGAACGGACTCCCGCGCAGGATGGGCAGGACGCGCGCCTTACCATCCGCTTGGACTTGCAGGATCGTCTGTACGCCGAGCTCGAGCGCAGTTTGCAGGCATTTCCGAGCCTTGCGTCAGGCGGTGCGGTTGTGGTGCTGGACATCCCGACGCGCGAATTGCTGGCGCTGGTCTCGTATCCCAGCTACGATCCGAATCGTTTTACGGAGGACTACGCCACGCTGCGCGCGGACATGCGGCACATGCCGCTGCGATTTCGGGCGGTGGCGAACAGCTACGCACCCGGCTCGATCGTCAAACCTTTGGCATGCCTGGCGGCGCTGGCGACCGGGCGCGTGACACTGGAGACGACGTTCTACTGCGACGGCGTTTATCCGCGCGATAAGAGCAAACGCTGCTGGGAAGTCGCCGGCCTCGGGACGCGTAAGGCCCACGGCGAACAGCGGGCTGAGGACGCCATTGCGCACAGTTGCAACGTCTACATGTATTACATCGGCGATCTGCTGGGAGTGGACGGGCTTACGGCATTTTTTGAGATGGTGGGTTTCGGCCGAAAGGGGGGAAGCGGGACCGGCCTTCTCGAGGACGCGCGCGGCATCAATCCGACGCGCGCCTGGCTTGAGGGGCGGCGGCCCGTGTTCCCCAATGATGCGCGCAATTTCGTGATCGGCGGCGGCGAAGTCTCGGCCACGCCCGTGCAGGTCGTCAACCTGGTGGCCGCGTACGCCAGTCGCGTGTTCCAACCCGTCACGCTCCTCAAGCGCGCCGATCACTCACCAGAATGGCGCCTGCCGGGTACCGATGCACAGTGGCACGCGATTCGGCGTGGGCTATACCGCGTCGTCAATGATCCCAACGGCACGGCCCACGATTATGCCTACATTCAGCCTTCGACGGGCTATGCGTTGTGCGGCAAGACGGGCAGCGCCACGACCAGGCCCTGGCCGATTTCGTACCGCGTCAACTATAGGGAGCACGATGGTCGGCAAGCATTCGCTATCGTGGCAGCCGGCGACATGGGCCAGGCCATGGAAGAATTCCACGCGCTGCATCCCGACATCGAGGTCACGCCGCGCGACGCTGAGGTGTTCGAGCGCTGGCCGCAGGTCGATTCGCTGCACGGTGACGAGCATGCCCACGCCTGGTTCGCCGGGTTCTTGCAGCCACTCGACAACCTGAGGCAGCCCGATTGGTCGCGGCCGCCCCGGATCGCGTTCGCTGTGCTGGCCGAGTTCGGCGGCAGCGGCGGGCGCGCCGCGGGGCCGATCGCGCAGCGCGTGGCGGGCGCCATACTCGACGTACTCGGACCGAACCTCGACCCGGATGCACCGAGCCGTAGAATTGCACGCGGCGATTAGGAGCCGCTCCGGAGAAGTGCACGTGAAGCATCATTGGTGGCACCTGCCTGCTCCTGGTTCGGCCGTGGCGGCCGCCGCCATCGTCCTCTGTCTCGTCGGCTTGGCGTGCATCTTCGCGACCGAGCAGGCCGCGGGTGACGAGTATGTAAATACGAGCAAGCAGGCAGTCTACCTCGCCGCGTCGCTGGTGTTGACGGCCGTGATTCTGCGGATCGGTTACTATCGTATCGCACAGCATGCCTATCTCATCTTCGGAATGGCGCTCCTGCTGCTCATTCCACCGTGCATCGCGCGCCTGACGCATTATTCTTTCGGCGGCCTGGTCCCGGTGCGACGCAATACCTACCGCTGGATTCAACTGCCCGGCTTCGGGTTGCAACCGTCCGAGCTGATGAAAGTGGCCTACATGCTCGGTTTGGCGTGGTACTTGCGCTATCGGCGCAACTACCGCACGTTTGGCGGGCTGCTGATTCCACTGCTGATGTCGGCCGTTCCGATGATGCTGATCCTAATGGAGCCCGACCTCGGCACGACGCTGCAAACGATCCCGGTGCTGTTCGTAATTCTGTTTGCCGCTGGCGCCCGGGCCAAGCACCTGGCGCTGGTCCTGTTGATCGGCCTGTTGGCAGCGCCGTTGGCTTGGTCGCATCTGGAGACCTACCAGCGGTCTCGAGTTTCGCTGGTGCTGATGCAATCCCGGGAATTCCGCGACAAGATCATCGCCCAGCCGCAGCGCTACCGCTGGCTGGCCACGCCACGCCAGGCGCTGGAATGGGAGAAGGACATTGGATATCAGCTTGTGGGTTCGAAAGCGGCGCTCGGCAGCGGCGGCGTATTCGGACACGGCTGGGGGCAGGGCACTTACGTCGAATACAACTTTCTACCGGAGAAGCACAACGATTTCGTGTTCGCGATCATCGGGCACCAGTGGGGCCTGCTGGGCTGCCTGTTCGTGCTGGGATGTTATGGCGTGATCACATTGGTCGGCTTGAATATCGCCTTCGCTACGACCGAGCCTTTCGCGCGCCTGCTGGCGGTCGGCGTCGTCACCATGGTGGTGACCCAGGCGCTGCTCAACATGGGTGAAAACACGGGACTGATGCCGATCACCGGCATGACGTTGCCGTTTGTCAGCTTCGGCGGCAGCAGTCTGCTGACCAACTTCATGGCGGTCGCGCTACTGATCAGCATTTCGCAGCACCGGCCATTCCTGCTGGCTGACAAGCCGTTCGACGATGACGTACTCATCCGGCCGGATACGCCGATCAAACCCGCGCGGTCGCTGTGAATCGTGGATTTGCGGCAGCCGCCACGACGCCAGCTCTTAACCGCCAAGACGCCAAGGGGAGAACCAGTCCCGCCGCGCGCGGAGTCCGCGAAGCGGACCTAATCATCTTGGCGACCTTGGCGTCTTGGCGGTTCTATTATGGCGTCTTGGCGGTCGTTTCGGGCTGTTCGCCTGCGCCGGGCGCTGGTGTGCCCGCTTCATGCCCGCGCACCGCGCGCAGCGGCACTTCGTATGTCTGATATCCGGTCATGAGCCCGCGGGCCGTCATCGCGCACAACTCGAGTGCCTTGACGACCATCTGGTTATAGTCGGCCTCGACCGCGGCTGCGCAGGTTCCATCCGCCAGCCGAGCGCGAATTGCCGGCGTCATGCCCAGGGTTACAAAGCGTGCCCCCGCTGGGAGGCTCAGCAGTGTTCCGGCATCGGGTTCGAGCAGTCGCGCGTCCAACAGCGCCCAGGCGTCGAGCCGCGGGAAGCGCTGCGCGCACGCATCCACGAGTCGCTGAGCCTTCGCTGTGTCGCGCGGACACGCCAGGGTCGGCAACATCTGAACATTTGAATACGTGGCGATCTTTCGCTCGAAGCCATCGCGACCTTGATCGAAAAAGGGCAGCCCCTCGGGGACGACGAGCGCCAGGGTGCCGTGCTGCTGGAGGGCCTCGGCCGCCAGATCGGCCAGCAGCGCGCCGGCCTCCTGGGCGACGATGCCGCTGTGCAGGAAGGGCGTGTGCCCCGGCACCGGGAGCCGCATCGTCACGACCACGACGCCGGCGCTGCGCAGCGCTTCCAGCGCCGGCGCGAGCGCCTCCGGATCGTCCACGTCGACGCACACCCCGCGCACGCGTTCGCGCTGCAGCTTCTGCAGAAGCTGAATTTGGGCATTGGACGAGCGCATCGGCGGGGCCTCGGTGCGAATGGTCAGGGGCCGGAAGTCGTCGGCGTGCTGCCGTGCGGCCGAACGGATCACCGGCCACAACGAGTCACCCTCGGAGACCCCCACGACCGCCACAAAACCGCGCTCGGTGCCTGTAGCGCGCCGGCTAACGCGGCCGTAGTCGTCTCGGCAGCCGGTGATTGCTAGCACCAGCACATACCATATGATGCGCCTCACGCGACTCTCACTCACCGCTCAGCACTCACCAGCGCCGCCCGCATGCTCTTAAGTAGCTCCGCGTGTACGTTCGGGCCGGCGGCTAGAACCGGCGTATCTTCACCGCGATACCTACCCAGCGGAAATGGAAACAGCGACCGCCCTTCAAAATCGGTGCAGACGCCGCCGGCGCGCTCGATCAGTAGCGCGCCGGCCGCGATGTCCCACAGCTTGCACTCGCAACAAAACGCCCCGTCGAGCGCGCCCGACGCGACCAGTGCCAGGTGCAGAGCCGTCGAGCCCAGGTTGCGCAGCACCCATTTCTCGGCCCAGGCCTGAACGACCTTCACGGAAGGGCGATGCCGGCCGGTCGGCACGCCCAGTAGCGCGTCGCGATCCAACAGACGCGCGCTCGCGCGGAGCATGCCGGTCGCACCGCGGACCGGTCCGTCCTCGAGCACCGTGAACGTCTGATCGGTCATTGGCGAATGAATGACACCGATCAGCGGAGCGCCATGCTGCAGGACCGCGATCGAGGTGCAGAAGATGGGAAGCTGCCGGATGTAATTGCGCGTGCCATCCAGCGGATCGATCACCCAGCAGAATTCGGCTTCGCCCGCCTTTCCCTTGACCCCGGCCTGAACGCCCTCTTCGCACAGCGCGGCGTGTTGCGGGTAGACTTCGCCGATGGCTTCCAGCACGTACGTCTCGATCGCCACATCGACATCGGTGACCTCGCTGTCATCCAGCTTGCGCGTGGCCCGCGCCGTGCCCAGCCGTGCCCGCGCAATCCGTCCGCCCTCGACGGCCAGGCGAGTAGCCAGCGCCAGCATCTGCTGAAGTTCCGCAGACGGGGACATCGTTCCATGCTAACGGCGATGCCGCGCGCGGTCCAAGACAAACGGTTGTCGATGACCGCGTGTGTGACGGATCGGCTGGAGCGAGCCTGCTACGGCGGACACGCCGCGGCGTGCGTGCCGTTGAATACCTGCGTGGTGTTGACGCCGTTCAGAAGCTGCACCACCCGCAGCACGTCCTGAGTATTCACGTGCGGAGGTTGCAGGTGGCTGCGGTTGACGTTGAAGCGCGCCAGGTTCTCCGGCAGGTTGGCGGAGCCGTCGTTGATGTTCTGGATCAGGAACAGCACGTCTTGCGTGGTGCTGCCGAAGGAATCCAGGTTCAAATTGCCGGGATTGGAGTAGTAATGCAGCCGTTGACCGGCGGCGTTCCCCGTGAAGATGAACGTCATGCAGGAAAGCGGTGGCATCCCGCCGCTTATGCTGATCGCATACTCATTCGCGCCGGGCCCCGGACTGATGGCCGTGATCGTCGGGCAGGGCAGCGATCCGCCCACGCAACCCACAACAACATTGTCCGGCGCCGGCGGCGGTACGGGTGCGCCGCTGAAAGTCACGTGAATCGGGCTGTAGCTGATGGGCCCCTCATCGAGCGTGCCGGGCGCGCCGATGCCGGCCGTCACGGTTGGTCCGCTGCCCGTGTCCAGGACGTCAGTGAAGATCTGGCCGGGTTGATAGGGATTGCCCGCGGGCGCCGGAGGGTTGGCCGCGGTGATCGTGACGGTCTGCGTGCCGAAGCTCAGCGACAGATTGCCCATCGCCATGCCGGTCTGCGGGCTGTACGGGTTGGAGTCGGCCGCCAACTCGAGCGTGTATTGATAGGCATGCCCGGCGGTCAGCGTGCCGGAGGTCGGGCCGATCACGTTCATCGAGTTGCCGCCGCCGCTGCCGACCGTCAGCGTCACCGACGAGAGCACACCCGCCGACGCATAGTTGTGCAGCGTCACGTCGCTGCCAGTCGTCAGGTCCTGCAGTCGCGCGAAGAGCGACACGCCATTGGCCCAGTTGCCCATCCAACTCAGCGAGCCAGCCAGGTTCCACGGCACCGCCGTCGTGGCGGTGAAGTTGATCTGCCCATAAAGATCCGCCGAGCTCGAAACGCCATTCGACGCGCTCAGTGCGAACTGCGCGTTGTTAACGTTGAAAGCAGCGCTGGAGAAATCGTACGCGGCGCTGGCGCTGGCCCCGACGGCCATGGGCATGAGCGTGCCGTTGGCCGGCAGCGAAGAAATGCCGGCCGGCGCAAAGCCCACGACGTTATCGGTGCCGCGCAGCGACAGCCAGATGATCGAGCCGGGGTTGAGCGCGATCTGCCCGTAAGCGCTCGCGCTCAATGCAACGACGGTCACAAAAGCCGCAAAAGCTGACCAACGACGGATCTGCATGGCTTCTCTCCGAATGCTGTGGCCCTGCCGCGCGGGCGCACTGGGCCGTATGCAAGAGTGCATTATAGCAGGAGAGCACGCTCGCGAACAGACCGGACGCTGGCGATGCCCCGCTGGCGGGCGTAAACTCTGATGCCCACCCATTCGCGCGAGTGGCGGAACTGGCAGACGCGCGGCACTTAGAATCTTTTCAGACAGCAGCGCGCGAGTGAGTGTCGAAGCGCGTAAAATGCTCGGTGATGTAGGCCGTTACCGCGCAATTCTGGCTCGGCGGCAGCAGGGTCAGGCGTGCCGTCGAGCCATTCTGTGCGCCGCGCGTCCACTGGCTTCTCGATGCGCGGCGACGCTCGCAGCGTCGATGGCCGCCGGCGTCCTTGCGCGCATCGATTCCCCAAACAAGAACACCGCTGAGCAGCGTGCGCGATGCAGTCAGATCATGCGACGACTGCTCAGCGGGGATCCGCGATTCACGGCGCCGGGGTGACCGTCAGTTTGCCCAGGGGTCCATGCCGATGTCTTCGCGATCGTGGCCGCCCGCCGGGGTTGCCGCCTTAACCATGTTTCCAGCTTGTCGGATTACCTGTGAGAAACCGGCCATGCTCATCACGTAGCGCGTCCATTAGCGCTACTGAGCCGATAACCTTCGCAGCCTGCCCGCCGTGAGTTCAATGTCCAGCGCTGGGTCCTAACTCTGAGGTGGCCGTGACGTACAGTCGACCTGGATGCCGTGCGCGGCGCGGCCCCATCAGCAATCGCTTGTGTCCAGTCGCACGAACCATTTGTAAGGGCCGCTGCGTACGCGCCTGCGCAGCCGATCGAGTTCCGGATTAGGTCGCGCCCGTAAAGAAAAGCCGGGCAACGTTCCGTTATCGGCCTCAACGCAACTCGCAATTCGACTAAGTCGATCATTTATTAAACAATATTGGTTCGCCGGCCGGTGTTCAGTGCGGCGGCGAAAGGGGCTTATGGGGGAACACCGGCGAGAGTGTTCGGCATTGGATGAACTGGGTGATGAGGGACGCGGAACGTCGATCTCAGCCATCTCCGGTCAACGGAACGTCCCCGTCCAGCCCATCCACCGCTCTCGGGAAAGGTGGTCCGGCGCGCCTGTGGTGGAAGCCGGAAGGGGCAGTTCTCACGGAGCTGCAGACGCCTCCGGAACCGAAATGGAACCATGTGGCGCGCACGTTACAAGACAGGCTCATCCACAGCTTCGACAGGCACAACTTGAGCCTGCCTCCTTTGCCGCAAGTCCCGCTCAAGGTGCTCACCCATCTTCGGGATCCGAAATGCTCCTTCTCGCAAATATCCAAAGATATCGCTCAGGATCCGGTTATCGCGGGCGCCGTGCTGCGGATGGCGAACTCCGCGATCTATGCAGGCGCGCAGCGAATCACGACTCTACCGCCTGCGGTGACCCGATTAGGCAGCCGGGTACTGCGCATGCTCATGCTCCACCAATCGCTCCGCGCGGCCGCCTTTGACATCGGAGCCAGAGACCGTGACTTGGCGGAAAAGGTGTGGGTGCGCGCCGTAGCCAGCGCCGCCGTGATGAGTGGTTTGGCGAGGCTAATAGGTTGCGACGAGGATGAAGCCCTGCTAGTCGGACTGTTTCATGACGTGGGGAACGTAATTGTGCTTCGCGAGGCGGCTGCCCAGGCCGCGTTGTCGCGTCAGCGGGTGGAGATCGATGCTTTTGAGTACCTGGCATATCAATGCCATCAGGAACTCGGCGAGATGATCGCTCAGGAATGGCAGCTCTCTGAAGATTTGCGGAGCTTGATTGCCGATCACCATCACTCGCCGGCTGCCGATGATCTGCTGGGACAACAGCGTTGGTTGATACAACTGAGCGACATGCTCATCGCGACGTTGGGCTACGCTCCTGGCGGCGGATACGATGCTGAGTCCTGCCAGCCTGCGCGCGAACTCGGGCTCGCGAAGCGCGCGGACTTTGTGTCCTTTCTCGAAAGGCTTCCCGAAGCCATCCAGCAGGTCCTCACGATGGTGTGACCCCCGCTGATGGCGACTCCCTGGCACGTCGCTCCTATCCGGACCGGCTGAAGCACGCGGCGCACTTCGGCCAGCAGCCGAATTATCCAACGGCTTTTCAATGAACGTGGAGTTCGGCACCCGCCCGCCTCACCTTCGATGACCTCGCGGGGCATCCCACTCAAAAAGATGATGGGCGTGTTGGGTTCAACGGCGTGCAGATGGCGCGCTACGATCTCGGCGTTCATCAACGGTATGTCAACAATCGCCAGTTCCGCCGAGAACGTTTCCACGATGCGGATCGCCTCTTTGGCGGTGATTGCGCAACGCTGAAAGTCTGCTTACCAACACCACGATCTCTTGGCCGTCGTCGGTGCGCGTCAGTACGCGGCGATGCTGCGAATCTCGATGCGCGCGCTGCCAGATTTGCGCAGCAGGCAGTGTTAGACTTGAATGCGAAAGTGACGTAAACTGTTGTGCTGCAAGACGTAGCGCGAGTGGCGGAACTGGCAGACGCGCAGGACTTAGGATCCTGTGGGGCAACCCGTGAGAGTTCGAGTCTCTCCTCGCGCACTCATATCCGCTGCCCGCATTCCGGACAGATTCCGGATCTGTTGCCCGTGAGGTCATATCCGCAAAAACTGCACTGACTCGGAAGAGAACGCCGTGCTCGTAGCGTGCTGATAAGAGACACGACGAAAATCGCGAGCGGCAGGCTGATTACGGCCGCGAGGCCACCGATCTGCCATGGGAATTTCCGACCGAACAACCATCCGGAACCAAATCCGGTGGCAATCAGCCGTGCTGCGACGAACGCCCCGATCAACAAGGAAACGATCGCTCCACACACGATGCTGCGGTACGGATGCGGGTCGCGCATGTCCTGCTCGCGACACACTTGCCGTCGCCATACGGGCAAGCGGAAGGCTGTTGACCATGCCACCCGCTGCGCTCGCGTGGCTACGCGTAGCTGTGCAGGCCGGAAACGATGAAGTTGATGACGATCCAGTTAAACAGCATCACGCCGCAGCCGGTGGCGGCGAGGACCGCGGTCCACAGGCCCTTGTCTTTCACTTTGATGCGCACGTGCACCAGCAGCAGGAAGATGATGAAGGTATTCAGCGCGAAAATCTCCTTCGGGTCCCAGCCCCAGGGGCGGCCCCAGGAGTGATCGGCCCAGATGGCGCCCATGACCAGGCCCGTCCACAGCATCACGAACGACAGTTCCATCAACACCATGGTCCAGGCGTCGAGGATCACGCCCCAGTTGGTCTTGCTTTCGTCCAGCAGGAACTTGCCGCCGGCGCCATTCATGACCAGCGTGCCGGCGCCGCCGGAGCGCGAGACTTCCGCGCTGCCACCGCCCAGGCGATAGCGCAAGTAGCCCAGCGCGCTGACGCAAGCCATGAAGATCAGGCAGTAGCTGGAGATGATCACGTTGGTATGGATGTAGATCCAGACGTCGTTCAGGGCGGCCATCTTGTTGCTGATGCTCGGGTCGAGTTCGGGAATGAAATGGCCGGCCATCAGCGCGACCATCGACGCGACCGCCGATGCCAGCGCGAATAATCCCCGCAGCGGCGTCTTGCGGGCGAAGCGCTCGATGATCAGTGCGAAGATCCCGCCGAACCAAGCCGAAGTGGTGACGGCCTCGAACATGTTCGAATTCGGCCAGCGGCCCGATACGTAGAACCTCAGACCCACTGCGGCCGTGTGTGCCAGCACCGAACCGGCGAAGGTCAGCATGCCGGCCTTACGCGCCCACGGGAAGCGATACACGACCGACAGCAGCAGAAGGACGACGCTCAGCAGATAGAACGTCCACACCCACGTCAGACCGTGATAGCGGAAATACCAGCTCTCCCAGAACAGCGTCTTCGTGTTCGGATACAGCCTGGACTCGATGTTCGGCAGCAGGTCGGCCAGCGATGCTACCGCGGTGTTCACCTGGGCCGCATTCTCGGTCTGCCAACCTTTGACCAAGCCGCTCCAGGCGCGCTGCAGCGGCTCTACCACTTCCGGTGCGAGCTTGCCGAGACGTTCGG
>DASXUA010000008.1:0-4055 GCA_036505095.1 Phycisphaerae bacterium | reverse complement strand
CTGTTCACCGTGTCATTGGACTTCGGCGCGCAGTTCAACAGTGACGCACGCTATCTGCAGATTGGCACGCGCGCCGGTGGCGCGGCCGGCAACTGCGCCAGCGGCATCTACACGGTTCTCAGCCCGCGCCAACCGCTCACGGCCGCGCCGTATGCGCTGGGGCTGCGGCTGCCGCTGTCCGAGAGTTTCGACGGCACAGACCAGACAGCCCTAACCGTCTTGCAGACCGGCTTGGGCTATGCGGCCAGCTTTGCTTCGAACGATCCGGCGAACTACTACGGTACGCTCGGCGTCTCGTGCGCCGGGACGGGCCCCAGCCTGTTTGTCACGCACTCGGCCAACAGTTCGTGTGCCCGCTTTCAGAATGTCGTGACAGCCAACGCTGTCCCGACGGTCCACGCCACGACGAACGGTGTTGGCGCCGCGCTCTATGGCGATGCCAGCGTCGGCACGAATGGCACTGGAGTGATCGGCATCGGGCATGGAAGCGGCGACGGTGTGCGCGGCATCGCCGACGGCAGCGGCAACGCGTTCGAAGCGACGACCAACGGCACCGGCCGGGCGGGCTTCTTCGAGAGCACCAATCCCAACAGCAACGTCACGGCGTTGCGCGTCGACACCAACAGCAGCAACGCAGGCGTCGCCGCGATCGCGGGCGTCAACAGCGGGAACGGGCCGGCCGCCATCTTTCAGACCGGCTCCAGCCAGCTCAATATTGACGGCGACGCGATCAACAGCAGTGTCAGCGGATTCCTCAATCTCATGAAACTGAATGACACCTCGGGTGATTCCATCTGGATCGGCGGCGGTGGTGGCAACGTCGGCATCGGCGGCGGCGCGGCGAGTCTTCCGCTGACGCGCCTGCACATCGACGGAGGCACGGATGCGAATCTCACGACGATTACGTCCGGCTACTTTCTCATCGGGCCCAATAACGGTCCGAACATCGTGATGGACAACAACGAGATCATGGCCCGCAACGACAGCGCGGCGGCCACGCTGTTCCTGAACCACAATGGCGGACAGGTTCACATCGGCCAGGGTTCGGGCGGAAGTGCCACCGGCAGACTCTTGACGCCCGTACTCCAGATCACTGGCGGGTCGGATCTGTCCGAAAACTTCGACGTGGCCACAGAGAGCGCGATCGCCGTCGAACCGGGAACCGTCGTGTGCATCGACGCCGCTAACCCGGGCAAGCTCACGGCGTCGACGCGCGCCTACGACCGGACGGTCGCGGGCGTCATCAGTGGCGCCGGCGACGTCAAGACGGGCATGTTGATGGGACAAGGCGGCTCGATCGCCGATGGCTCGCATCCAATCGCACTCTCCGGCCGCGTCTATGTACGCTGTGACGCCAGCGAACATGCCATTCAGCCCGGTGATCTACTGACCACGTCGGATGTCCCCGGCCATGCGATGAAGGTGACGGATCATGCCCGTGCACAGGGCGCGATCATCGGCAAGGCCATGACGCCGCTCGCCAAGGGGGAGAAAGGATTGGTTTTGGTATTGGTCAGTCTGCAGTAACCAGTGGCGCGTGTCGAGCAGGGAGTCCGAATCATGACATTGCGGATTGCGAATTGCGAACTGCGAATTGCACAACAGGCTGCGCCCCGCCGCGCAGGCCGCGGGTTGCTCGCGGTGATGCTGATGGCCAGCACTGCGCAGATCGCACGGGCCCAGCCGAATCGAACGGCGTATCGGATCGATCCGTACGTCGTTCACAGCGGCGTTCACCATGGGGCCGAAAGTGAGACGCAAGTCGCGTTTGCGCAGACCATTCATGTCCCGGCAGCGCCGTGGCTGCGGCTGTCGCTGAGCGATTACGACTTGGGCAGCGCGAGCTACATTCTCATTCGATCCGTATCGACGGGAGCCGAACAGAAGCTGACGGCCGCCGCGCTGCGGAATTGGCGCAACAACACTGCGTTTTTCGGGGGCGATACACTGGAGATCGAACTGCACGTCGCTCCGGACGAGCAGGGCATCTTCATCGAAATCAGCGCGGTCTGGGTCGGCCTGCCGACGGGGCCGAACGATCCGCATTTTGCCGACCTAACACCGGCTGATCAGCCCGAGGGTGGCGATGAACCCGAGGACTTGTGCGGGGCTGACAGCCGCGTGGCCTCCAACGACCCACGCGTCGGCCGATTGTTTATGGGCGGGTGCACGGCCTGGCTGGCCTGCAACGGCGCTTTCGTGACAGCCGGCCATTGTGTCGACGGGGAACCGGACGGTGTCGTCGACCAGGGATTTCTGGACACCGTGGTCGAATTCAACGTCCCGCCGTCGCTGCCCAACGGGGTGTCGCAGCCGGCCATGCCGCAGAACCAGTTTCCGATATCCGGCGTCTACGTCGCGCACCAGTTCGTCGGCATCGGTGCGGACTGGGCCGTCTTCCACGTCGGTCCCAACGCTAATGGAGTGACACCGCAGCAGGCGCAGAACGCTTTCTTCCGCGTCAGCGGCGCCGCGCAAAGCACGGTTGGCCAAACCATGCGCGTGACCGGTTACGGCTGGGATTGGACGCCCGGCGGAACCGGCGACAACCGCTGTCTGGGCGGCTCGAATGCGGGCCAGGCCTGCGCAAACGATACGCAGTGTCCGGGCGGCGACTGCGTCGGGCCGTTCTGTTGCGACGGCAACCAGGATTCGGTTTGCGACTTCAACTGCAATGCACAGAGCGCAACCCAGCAGACTGCCACCGGGCCCTGCACGGAATTCGAGGACAACGGCAGCACCGCCTGGTTCAGATATGAGCTCGACACGACGCCGGCCACCTCCGGAAGCCCGGTGATCCGCGAGGCCAACGGCGAGGCGCTCGGCATCAATACGAATAGCGACACCGGTTGCGACGATGGCGGTAACTGGGGCATGACACTCGACCAAGACACGCTGCACGATTTCCTGAACGCCTACATCTACGGGTCTGGAGTGGAATATGCCGACGCGACCAGCTTCTGCGGCCCGCCGACGCTGGGGTGCTCGGGTACGGTCTTCAATCCACACGACACGGTGCCGGATGCAGTCGCGGAGGTGGCGGACGGTTCGTCAGTGGTAATCATCCCGGGCAACTACACGGCCGCGAACGGAAACGTTTTCATTGCGGGCGCCGACGGCAAGGCTATGACATTCATCGCCCCGTTCGGCGGCGTAACCATAGGCAATTGAGGAATGCGGACACGACGCCGCCCGGCAGGCGGCGTGTGAGGAGATGGCAATGAATCGTTCTTCAAAAACTTTGTGGTCCGTGCTCATGCCGTTTCTGGCCTTCGCTGCGGATGCTGCGGCGCAGAGTGGTGGATCGTTTGACTTGAGCTGGAACACAATTGATGGCGGCGGCGCGACCTTCAGCACGGGTGGCACGTTCACGCTTGGGGGTACCATCGGGCAAAGCGACGCCGGGGCGATGGTCGGCGGCAGCTTCACGCTGGCGGGTGGCTTCTGGCCGGTCGACGCGGCGCCGGTCGTTGGTGTTAACATCGTGTCGGCCAATCCGCCCGCCGCCGCCGGAAACCCATACGCGCCGGGACAGCCATTCCGCGACGTACTGCACACCGGAACGACGAGCGCGCTGACGGCCGGCATCGGGGGCGCCGGCACGCAGCCGCAGGGCGCTATCCAGTATGCACAGATCAGCGTCACGTTCAGCGGGACGCCTTCGCCCGCGCCCAGCGCCGCGAACATCGGCATAAGCTGCACGGGCGGAGTGTGTCCAACCGTCACCGGCGTCAGCGGCGGTGGCACCACTTACACGATCACGTTGTCCGGAGTGATTCCGCCGACGCACTGCACTACGTTGACCTTTGCGGGCACGAACGCGGGACAGAAGCTGCAATATCAATTCTTACCGGCGGACACGGACCTGAATGCCGCGGTCAACACGCAGGACCTACTCACACTGGTGCAGAGACTGAACGACGGCACGGCGAACCAGCCGGGAAACCTGGCGCGCTACAACATCGATCGCAGCACCGGTCCGGGGAATCAGGTGAACACGAGCGATCTGCTGCGCCTTGTGCAACTTCTGAACGGCGTCAATACGACGCAGGTAT
>DASXUA010000007.1:0-3131 GCA_036505095.1 Phycisphaerae bacterium | reverse complement strand
CGGCCCGAGAATGCTGGCGATCCAGGCTGTCGCGCTGGCGGGGCGGCGCTCGGCCTGGGTCAGCACCACGAGCTTGTCCGGCGCGGCGGATGAACCAATGGGGTTGACGGCGACTGAGAGGCGCAAGCGCTGCCCGGCGATGGATACGTCCGTGGGGCCGGAGTACTCGCGGCCGGCGGCGCGGGCGGCTACCTCGGCCAGGGTCGTCGCGGTGTCGGGAAAGCGCACCTTGCAATGACCGTCCGAGCCCACGACCGCGACGAGCAGCACCGAGGGACTTCGCAGCGCGGCGCGTGCCCAGCGCTGGCAGACGTCGGGATTGAAATCGCCGCCGGGCGTGGCGAGTAGAGCGGCGCCGGACTCGGCCAGGGCGCGGGCGGCGCTCTGGCGGGCCGGATCGGCTTGACGCTGGCCTTTGATCCAATGCAGACCTTCGGCGCAGACGATGACGACGGCCAGCAGGGCGAGCAGCCGCCAGCTTACGGCCGTGACGATGCTGCGACGAGCTTCCTGCACATAATGCTCCGGCACGTTTAGCCGCAGTCCCCCGCCACGGTGGGTAAACTGCGGGACGCGCTGCGCCCGCCGTTCGCGCTACGAACCGCGCGATCGGCGGCAGCGCTCACAGACGCGCGGGCTGCCGCTGCAACTGGCGGCAGGCGCGACGCTTGTGCTTGACCCATCGCCGATCGCAGCGCGGGCCTTCGGCCCTGCGGCTAAACTTGGGGAACGCAGGTCGAACCCCCGAACGGCACTAAGTGGGTATCGGAATTGCCGGCCGGCAACAGAGTTTCATGCGCCCGATCTACGGCAGTGGGCCGATAAACCTCGTGGATTCGCGTGATTACTGGCGGCGGTCTGTGCCGCAGCGTACGGATTGTGCTACGATCAGTGGGCGCTCAGGGACGGGCCAGGGTGCATTTTAGGGAGGTAATGCGATGCTGACGGCGCAGACCAAAACCCCAAAAGCAAAGGCCACTGCCGATTGGGACGCAGCGCCGCGCATCGTTGTTCCGCCGCCGGGACCGCGGGCGCGGGCGGCCGTCGAGCGCGATCGGCGGGTCACCTCGACCTCCTACACGCGCGATTATCCGCTGGTGGTGCGGCGGGCGCGCGGCTCGGTAATCGAGGACGTTGACGGCAATCGCTATCTGGACATGGCGGCGGGCATTGCGGTGTGCGCGACGGGGCATTGTCATCCCAAGGTGGTCGCGGCGATCCAGCAGCAGGCCGAGAACCTGATCCACATCTGCGGCAGCGATTTTTATTACGAGCCGATGATCGCGCTGTGCGAGAAGCTCGCCGACCTCGTGCCCGGCAAATCGCCGCGGCGCGTGGTGCTGACCAACAGCGGCACGGAGGCGATCGAGGCGGCGCTGAAGCTGGCGCGTTTTGCGACTGGGCGAAAGGGGTTCATCGCGTTTCACGGCGCATTTCATGGGCGCTCGATGGGGGCGTTGTCCCTGACGAGTTCGAAATCGCGGCAACGACTCGCCTTCGGCCCGTTTGTGCCGATGGTGGCGCACGCCCCGTTCGGCGAGGTCGAGGCGATCACGTCGCAGATTTTCCGGCAGCAGATGGTGCCTGAGGAAGTGGCCGCGATTTTCGTCGAACCGATTCAGGGCGAAGGTGGATACATCGTGCCGCCGCCGGAGTTCCTGCCGGCGCTGCGGGCGCTGTGCGATCAGCATGGCATCCTGCTGGTGCTGGATGAAATCCAAACCGGAATGGGTCGAACGGGAAAGATGTTCGCGTTCGAGCACACCGGAATCATCCCGGACATCGTGTGTGTGGCGAAAGGCATCGCCAGCGGCATGCCGATCGGCGCGGTGGTGGCGCCCGAGTCCATCATGAACTGGCCGCCCGGCGCGCAGGGCAGCACCTTCGGCGGCAACCCAGTCGCCTGTGCGGCCGCACTGGCGACCATCGAGCTGATCGAAACGGAATTGATGAAGAACGCGGAGCGGCTCGGCGGGCGTCTGAGCGAGCATTTGTTCCGCATCGCGGACAAGCACCGCTGCCTGGAACAGCCCCGCGGTGTCGGCCTGATGTGCGCGGTGGATATTGTGGGCGCCCAAGCCAAGCCCAATCCGCAACTTCGCGAGCGTTTGTTGAACGAGGCATTTGCGCGCGGGCTGGTGCTGCTGGGGTGCGGTGAGATCGCCATCCGCTTCTGCCCGGCGCTGTCCATCGCGCCGCAGCAGCTCGACGCGGCGATGAAGATTTTCGACGAGACGGTTAGCGCGATCGCAACCACGTGAGTTAGCTCGCCCACGCTGCTTCGGTGGCCGCGGGGTGCCGTTGCTGCCTTCACACCAGGGCCACATCTGTACTTGTCAGTCTCGACCTGAGCAGGGACTGCACGAGTTCTTTTGCCCGTCGTCAAAAACACTCGCGAGCAAATTTGACGCAGGGTGAAAATACTCGCATGCACCGAGCGGGTTCGTTTCGACGCGGAAAGCCGAGTCCCGTCCTCGGCCCGGCGCGTTCTCGGTGTGGCGATTTCGGCCCGCGTCGAAAAAAGTACGTACTGTTTTCGGGTTGGCCCGAAATTAGTAGAGATCTCAACCTGATGGATGGCCAGGCGTTGATTTCCGGACCTCGTCGCGAACGCGCTCGATGCGGCGCCAGTGGGAGCCGTTCCAGAAAACGCGGCCGCAGCTTGTGCAGCGATAGAACCGGGTGGCCCAGATGAGGCTGCGAGCGGGGACGGCATCGCCGACTTCGTCGCGCGCGACGGTGATGAGCCGGCCGTTGCAGGTCATACAGCGCGGCTCGTCCAACACAGGGAGCTTGAGCGCGTTCGTCACGAATCGGAGTTGATCGAGGAGCTTCAGGCCATGTGGCAGCCGCAGGGCGGCGACCTGGCCGCTGGTGATGAGCTTGCGCTCGAGCAGCTTGCCATCGGAGGTGATCAGAATGCGATGTTCGCGCTCCGCAACACGGACGAGATCGCCGTCTTCGATGGCCGGCGTGTAGAAGGTGTCGTAGCCCAGAGCGCGCAGCCAACGGGCCAAGCCGCCGCACATGGCGTCGCAGGCGAAGCGTTGTTCTTGCGGCTGAGCCATCTTGATGGCTTACTGGCTCGGGCCCACCTTCTCATGTTATCCTCCGCCGCTCGCTTGCGGCTC
>DASXUA010000006.1:0-7322 GCA_036505095.1 Phycisphaerae bacterium | reverse complement strand
CGGCATCGAATTTCACGGGGTTGAACTGTCCGAGGAGCTTCTCGTACTCCTCGATCGGGATGTGCGCCGTCTCGCGGATCCATTCGGCGTGATCGGTGCGTCCGTCCCGCTCGCCGGCCGGAATGGCATAGAGGCCCCAATGGATAAACATCCCGAAGCGCGCCTCGCGCCACCATTTCATGCGCGCATCGCGCTGGGCCGGTGATTCGTGCAACGGTTCATCGGCCCGCGCGAGCGGATCGCACGTCAAGATGCCCAAGCTCACCGCGACGCATACTGGCAACAGATTGCGTGACACACCCATTCTCCGCGCTCTGAACCCTGAACCCCCAACCCTGAACTCTCTTACTCTGCTCGGCGATGGCGCCAGCGGTCGAGGGCGACGGCGGTTACGATGATGCCCCCGGTGACGATCTCCTGCACCCAGTTCTGCATCCCGAGCTTCGTGCAGCCGTTGTCGACGATGGTCATGATGAGCGCGCCGACGATCGTGCCAAGGATCGAGCCTTCGCCGCCGGACAGGCTCGCGCCGCCGATCACGACCGCGGCGATCACCTTGAGTTCGTAGCCGTCGGCCGTTGTGGGATCGCCCATCGACAGGAATGAGAACTGCAGCAACGCGGCGAGCCCGGCGCAGGCCACGGCGATCATGTAGATCAGCAACTTCGTGCGTTCGACGTGAATGCCGCAGAGCCGGGCGGTCTGTTCGTTCGAGCCGATCGCAAAGACGTGCCGGCCGAACTTCGTGTAGCGCAGCACCCCGCCCATCAGCAGCGCCAGTCCCAGCAGCAGCCACACGCCGGGCGGCAGAATTCGCCCGATCCCCGAGGTCGAGGTGGTCAACAGGTCATTGAGCCAGCCGGCATGTTCCGGGTAGACGGGTTGATTGTCCCCCAATCCTTTCGCGGCGCCGCGCAGCGCGCCCCACATGCCGAGCGTCACGATGAACGGCGACAGCGGCAGACGCTTGAGCGCGAACTCATTGAATGCGCCGATCACGGCGACCACGCCGATGCCAGCCGCAGTGGCTCCCAATGGGCCGGCGGCTTTCCAAGTCCAATGCACCGTCAGCATCCCGAGCACGATCGCCGCAACGCGCCCGACGTGACCAATCACCATCGCGCCGATGGCTGAGCCCCACAGGGCTGCGGCCGCGACGGTTCCGAGGGCCGCCGCCAAGGGCGCGTGTCCGGCTTTGAGCAATAGTGCGACTACCATTGTGCCCAGCGCAATCGACGACCCGACCGATAGATCGATGCCGCCCGAGATGATTACCAGCGTCGCGCCGACGGCCGCGGTGCCGACAACGGCGGTCTGCAGCAGCATCAGTCGTTGATTGTGCCACGCAACGAAATCGCCGCGCTTCAGCGCTGCAAACAGCAGCCAGACGCAGAGCAGCCCGACCATCGGGCCCAGGCGCGCCACGATCCGGGCGCTGCGGGCCCCCAGGCCGGCGTTGGTTGCAAATGGAGTTGAAGCGCGGGTCATCCCGTGTCCCCACTCGCCGATCCCAGCGCGCCCGAACGGCTCTGAACGCCGGTCGCCTCGAGCATGATGCGGTGCTCGTCGAGCTGCGAAACGGGCCGGGCCGGCCCCAGCCGGCCGCGGTACATCACCGCGATCCGGTCGCACATGCCGAGCAGTTCCGGAAGATAGCTGCTGATCATCAGGACGGCCTTCGGCAGTGTGGCATGGGTGCCATGGCTTCGCGGCTTTAGCCGCGTAGCCATGGCGCTTCCGGGCATGTCCGCCGCAGGCCGATCCGCCCGTGGCGGACTTACCCGCTGCGCGTGAAAGCATGCCACCCCGGCACTCTGGCCTGCCTCGCCAAGCGTAAGCCCGTCGATCAATTGATAGATTTGCGCCTTGGATCCCACGTCGATGCCGCGCGTGGGTTCATCCAGCAGCAGCACGTCGACATCGGCGTGCAGCAGGCGCGCCAGGGCGACTTTCTGCTGATTGCCTCCCGATAACGTGCGCACCGGCTGGCTGGCCGAGAGGCAGCGGATCGGAAGGCGCTCGATCCAGGGCCGCGCGGCGCGCTGCTGCGCCGTCGGCCAGGTGAGACCGAGCCAACCGCGCGGTCGCGGCATCGTCAGGTTTTCGGCGACGCTGAGGTTCAGCGCCAGGCCTTCGCGCGCCCGATCCTCGCTGACCAGGCCGACGCCCTGCGCCCAGCGCCGGCTCGGGGCGGCCGGACCCGCGTAGTGCGCGATCTTGATCTGGCCGCGGCGGACGCGCTCCAGGCCGAACACCGCGCGCACCAGCTCCGAGCGGCCGGCGCCGATCAGGCCGGCGATGCCCAGCACTTCGCCGCGCCGCAGTTCCAGCGAGGCCGAGGCGGGCAGGCGCACGCCGGCCAGCTCATTCAACTCTAGTATCACTTCACCTGGCGCGCGGCACGAGCGCGGATACAACTCATCGACCGTGCGGCCTACCATCAGGGCGACAATGTCGCCGAGTTTCGCACCGGCCGTCGGGCCGCTGCGCACCGCGCGTCCGTCGCGCAGCACGGTGAAGCGATCGGAAATCTCCTGGACCTCTTCGAGCGCGTGCGAGATGTAGACGATCGCGTGGCCATCGACCTTGAGGCGGCGGATGAGGCCGAAGAGGCGCTGGATGTCGTCGCGCGCCAGGCTGCTGGTCGGCTCATCGAACACCAGCACGCGGCAGCCGGTCGCGACCGAGCGGGCAATCTCGACTAGTTGCTGCTCGGCCGTGGAGAGCCGGCCTACGGGCACATCGAGCGGCAAGTCCGGGTGCCCGACCTGCCGCAGGGCATCGGCCGCGCGGCGGCGACCCGCGCGCGCCCGCAACAAAGGTCCGCGCGTCGGCTCGACACCGAGCAGGATGTTGCCCATCACCGAAAGGTGCGGAGCGAGCGAAAGTTCCTGATAGATCATGGCGACGCCGGCGCGGCGGCCGTCGGCCGGACTGCGCGGGCGATAGGGCTGCCCGTCCAGCCACAATTGGCCGGCGTCAGGTTGATAGGCGCCGGCCAGGATTTTCATCAGCGTGCTCTTGCCGGCGCCGTTCTCGCCGATGAGCGCGTGCACCTCGCCCGTGCGCACCTCCAAATCGACGCTGTCCAGCGCTACGGTGGCGCCGAAGCGCTTGCTCACTCGTTTCATTTGCAAACGCGGGAGGCTCGACGGTTCGGCGATCATCAGATTATGTGACGGATGTAGCGTCGCCCCTTGTGGGCGGCGCCGACGGGCCAGCGCCGGGCACAAGGCCCGACGCTACACTGGCATTTCAGCACTCACTACGGCTGCTCGATGAGCGGCTTGACTTCGGGAGTTTCCATGTTGTCGCGCGTCACCAGCACCACGCCGGTGTCGATGGTAGTCTCGATCGGTTCGCCCTTGAGATGCTTCACGAGCGTCTCGACGGCCTTGTAGCCCATCTTGCGCGGGTTCTGCACGACCAGGCCGTGAATCTCACCGGCCTTCAGCGCGGAAACGAGCGGTTCGGAGGAATCGAAGCCGACAAACTTGATTTTGCCAGCCAGACCTTCCTGCTTGAGGGCCAGCAGCATCCCCATGGTCGATGATTCATTCGGGCAGAACACGCCATCGGCCTGACGGATTTGGTCCATCATGTTCAGCGCCTGCGTCTTAGCCTCGCCCGAAGTTGCGCCGGCATAGCGATTCTCGCTGATGATGGTGATGCCGGGGTTCTTCTTCGTCGCCTCCATGAAACCGGCCTCGCGCTCCTCCGTGCTGGCCGAGCCCACCTGATAGCGCAGCAATACGACCTTGCCCTTGCCCCCCAGCAGCTTGGCCAGGTGATCGCCACCGAGTTGCCCTCCCAGTTTGTTGTTGGTCGCGATGTAGCTGACAAAGTCGGTGCCCGGCTGGCCGTCCAGAGCCGAATCGTAGATGACGACCGGGATTTTCTCTTTCATGGCGTCCTTGACCGGTCCGACCAGCGCCTTGGAATCGAGTGGTGCCAGCGCGATGGCGCTGACCTTCTGCGAGATGAACTGCTGCATCACCTGGATTTGCTGAGCGCGGTCGTTCTCCTTGAGTGGGCCTTTCCAGAGCATTTCGACCTTCAGGTCGTCGGCGGCCTGGCGCGCCCCGGCCTCGACCGATTTCCAGAACACGTGCGTTGTGCCCTTCGGGATGACGGCAATCGTGTAGTGTTCTGGCTTGGGCGGCGGAGCGAGCTGCGGCGGTGCCGCCGTCAACGCCACTGACGTCAAAATAACGGCGGACAGAATCACGATTCGCAGCATCATTCTCCTCACTTTCTTCAACTCGCCTTCATCAGCGCCGCCACTTTTTCCTCGATGGCCGCGGCCCAGATTTCATATCCGCGCGGCGAAAGATGGAGGAAATCGGGCATGATATCCTTGGAAATTGAACCGTCGTCCGCCAGGAATCTCTGGCCGATGTCGAGGTAATAAACGGATCGATCGTCAGCCAGCTTATTGATCGAGCGGTTCACCGTGGCGATCACACTGCGCGCCGAATGGTCGGGCTTCTCGCCGCGCGGGAAGATCCCCAGCAGCAAGATCTTTGTCTGCGGCAGCTTCGTCCGCAGGCTGGTGACGATGGCGCCGATGCCGGCGGTGATTTCATCGGAGGTGTTGGCGACGCCGCCGGTGTTGTTGGTGCCGATCATGATGACGGCGAGCTTCGGACTGATGCCGTCAATGTTGCCGTGCTCGAGTCGCCAGAGTACATGCTGGGTGCGATCGCCGCTGAAACCCAGGTTCACGGCCTTGCGCGTGCCGTAGTTCTTCGCCCAGACATCCTTGCCGGCGTTCTCCCAGCCTTGCGTGATCGAGTCGCCGATGAAAATCAGGTCCGCGTCGCCCTGTTTCGCGCGGGCGTTGACCGCGTCCATCCGCTCCTGCCACCATTTCTCCCCCGTGCGCGAGACGGGCGCGCTGGCCGACTCGGCCTTAGCCGGCTTGTCGGCCGGTTGCGTGGTCTGAGCGCGCAAAGCCGTCGCTGCACTCGCCGCCGTCAGAACGAAGAGTAGGTTACTTTTCACGGACCGCATCTGCGTCGCCTCCTGTCGCAGGCTCAATTACAATGCGGGCATCATATCCGCCCGGATGCAGGGATTGTACAGCGAGCCCGAAGACGGCTCTCGGCTTCTTCCCAACCCACCCCCGGTCGCGGCTCGAAGCGCGTCAGCTCAAATGAAGCCGAAACGACGGCTCGCAGCGCTTCCAGCGATCGCAGGTGGCCGCGGGCCATCGCCTGCACCAGGATATTGCCGGCGGCGGTGGCCTCGACGGGCCCAGCGACGACGGAGCGTCCGACCGCGTCGGCCGTGAGCTGGCACAGCAGGCGATTCAGCGATCCGCCGCCGACCACGTGCACGACTCGGATTGGGCGACCTGTCAGGTGCTCCAGGGCTGCGAGTGTCATGCGGTAGTTCAGCGCCAGGCTGTCGAGGATGCAGCGCACGATCGCGCCCGGAGAATCAGGCGGGCGCTGCCCGGTGGCTGTGCAGTATTCGCAAATCCGCGCCGGCATATCGCAAAAATCCGCGAAGCCGGAATGCTCCGGATCGATCAGTACCGCCAGCGGCTCGACAGCTTCGGCCATAGCGGTGAGACGATCAGTCGGGACTTCGCGGGCCTGCGACGCCCAGATGCGCTGACATTCCTGCATAAGCCACAGCCCCGGCACGTTCTTGAGGAAGCACGTCGTGCCGCAAGCACCCGCTTCATTCGTGAATCCCGCCTCCAGCGCCGCGGCAGTGCGGAGTGGCGACGGCAGCTCGATGCCGACCAGCGACCAGGTGCCGGAACTGATGTAGGCCCAGTCGCTGCCGACCGCCGGCACGGCCGCAACCGCTGAGGCGGTGTCGTGGCTGGCCGGCGCGATCACAGACACTGACCGCACGCCCGCCTCTTGCGCGATCTCCGATCGTAGCTCGCCGACGACGGTTCCGGGCGGCGCGACGGCCGGCATGATCGCGGCGGGCAGACCGAGACGCTGCATCAGATCGGCGGCCCATTCTTCGCGCACCGCGTCGTAGAGCTGCGAGGTGCTGGCGATGGTGCGCTCGCTCTGCCTTACACCGGTCAGCCAAGAGTTCAGCAGGTCCGGCATGAACAGCAGCGCTTGCGCCGCAGGCAGCGTGGCAGGGTCGTCGCGGGCGTCGGCCAGAAGCTGGAAGACGGTATTGAACGGCATCAGTTGGACGCCGGTCCGCGCGTAGAATTCGTCGCGCGAAACGCGCTGGAGGGCTTGTTCCATCAGGCCGCGTGTGCGGGGGTCGCGATAATGCCGCGGACGTCCGAGCAGTTCGCCGCCGGCCGACAGCAGCCCGTAGTCCACGCCCCAGGTGTCGATCGCGAGCCCGTCGAGCCGCACGCCTCGCGTACCGCAAATCGACAGAGCGCGCCGGATTTCATCGAAAAGCTGCGCGATATTCCAGGAGTAGCCCGCGCCGCTGCGGAGCGGTTCGTTGGGAAAACGATGCAGCTCCTCGATTTTCAGCCGCTGGCCGTCAAACGTGCCGAGCATCGCGCGCCCGCTGGAGGCTCCCAGATCCAACGCCAGATGGTGTGCAGTGGCCGGCATGCCGCAAGGATGTTAACGCCGCGGCGCAACTGAACCAGTCTCCCAAGGACTCAGGTAAGCGCCATGCCGGTCTCGTCCCGTGGCGCCGTTATCCTGCGCGAGCAGGAATAGCACTATCGCAGACCGGCGGCGGGCGCGCAAGATGGAGCGGGGCTTATTCGGCTGTGCAGCAAGAGCCTTGTGTGGTCACGGAGTGAACGGATAATGGGGACTCACCGGAGCAAGTGCGCCGCCTGACGATCGGCTGTTGAGTTGGATGTGGGCCACGCCGTGAAACACGGTGAATCGTTCGGGGCAGCCGATCACGATGCTCGACATTGCATGGGCGGAGGCGTAAGTCAATGTCGTGTTTAGCGACGGAGGACATAGAGCGGTACGCCGCAGGCGCGCTCGACCTCGGCCGGCGCGCCGAGGTCGAGTCGCATCTGTCCGTGTGCGAGCCGTGTCGCAGACGTCTCGCGGAGGTTCAGAGTAACCTGCGCGCGGCCGAGCAGATCGCCCGCGCCCGTCTGGACGCGGACGCGCCAGTATCGGCGCTTACCGAATCGGTCGAGCCGGCCTCCACGGTCAGCCCGGATGCCCGCATTCCCGGTTACGAAATCATCCGCGAGCTGCACCGCGGCGGGCAGGGCATCGTCTATCAGGCCCTTCAGAAATCCACGAAGCGCAAGGTGGCGGTTAAGGTTCTGCTGGAGGGCCCGTTCGCCTCGGGTGGCAGCAAGAAGCGCTTCGAGCGCGAGATCGACCTGGTCGCGCAGCTCAAGCACCCGA
>DASXUA010000005.1:0-7203 GCA_036505095.1 Phycisphaerae bacterium | reverse complement strand
CGCGGCGCCCTCATGCTCGAGCGCACGCTGAAGCAAACAGGCCTGAACATCCTCACCCGCATCATGGGCCTGATCCTCGCGGCCGTGGCGGTCCAATTCGTGGTCAGCGGCATCGGTGACGTGTTCCCGAGTTTGGCGACGAAATGAGAGCGCGTAATGATCGTTCACCGCAGAGGCCCATAGATCGCAGAGGACATGGTCTTCTCGGCGCTCTCGGCGCCTCGGCGGTATGGAATTGGGTTCCGTAACATCGCGCCGCTGACGTGTGTGATCCTGTGGCGCGCGGCAAGAATCGGTCGTCCTTGATTGACCTCTGCAAGTACCGGCCCGTAGGCTTGTTTGTCGTTGATGTATACGTAATCTCGCGATTGGTGCATCCGCAGGCTGGCGTTCCATGCCGCATGTCGCTTTGGTTCCGTTGGTCGGGCTGCGAATTCGTGAGACGGAACTGCTCGAATTGGGAGTGACGCTGCCCGGGCTGCGGCAGCGCGGGGCGGCGATCGCGCAGCTACCGGCGCTGGGACTTCTCACTCTGGCGGGGATGACGCCGCCCGACTGGATGTGCAGCTATCACGAGGCGTGCCGCTGGGACGATGCTTGGGCGGATGCGATCGCCGCGCAGCGCCCCACCGTCGCGGCGCTTTCGGCGCTCACCGCATCCATCGAGGATGCGTACCGCTTTAGCGCGGCTCTACGGCGTCGCGGGATTCGTACGGTCATCGGCGGCTTGCACGTCACCGCCTGTCCGGATGAAGCGCTGGCGCACTGCGACGCCGTCGTCATCGGCGATGGCGAGCCGGTCTGGCACGAAATTCTGGCCGACGCGCAGGCCGGTGTGCTTAAGCCGTGCTATCGCGGTCGCCAACCGTTGAACCTGGCGCGCGCTCCGTTGCCGCGTTTTGACCTGCTCGGCACACGTAAACGCACGCGATTCACACTCCAGACCCAACGTGGCTGTCCGCTCGCATGCGATTTCTGCGCCGCCAGCCGACTGCTGGGACCCTTTCGCGAAAAGCCGGTGGCCAACATCGCGGCCGAACTGGCGGCCATCCGAGTCTTCGAGCGGCGGCCGGTCATCGAGCTCGCCGACGACAACACGTTCGCGGGTTCGCGCGACGTGCAACCACTTTTCAAGGCACTTGCGCACAGTGGAGCGCGTTATTTCACCGAAGCCGATTGGCGAATCGGCGAACGCCCCGATGTCCTGAACGGCTGGCCGCGTCGGGTTGCGTGCAGGTGTTGGTGGGCATCGAGTCGCTGGTGTTTCGGCACAGCGGCATGGGCCCGAAACAGGCGGAACTTGGACGCATCATGGACGCGCTGCAAGCCATTCAAGAGACCGGCGTGGCCGTGAACGGCTGTTTCATTCTCGGCTGTGATGGTGAGACTCGTTCGTCGATCGATCGGCTGGCGCGGTTCGCCACCGATGCCTCGCTCGCGGACGTGCAGATCACGCTGCAGACGCCCTTCCCGGGCACCGCGCTGCGCCGACGTCTGCAGCGCGAGAAGCGTCTGTTGGCGAACCGGGATTGGTCGCACTACACGCTCTTTGACGTGACCTTCCAGCCCGACGCCATGCCCATCGAAGAGCTGGAGCACGCCTTTCGAGACTTGCTCCGCCAAGTCTTTGATCCGGAGGCCGTCCGATGCAGACAGATGTTGCGCCGCAAAATCTGGCAGCGCCACCCGAAGCTCGGCCCGTCGGAGTTCGAACCGTCCTGCGTTACCTGATCGGCGGTCGAGACGCGATTGAGGCCATCGCCGCCAGCCGCCGCGCGCTGTGGATCGGGCTGCTCTTCGTGCTCTCGGCCGGGCTCGCCCGCGAGTATGATCAGCATTACCTCATTCGCGAACCTGCGTATCTGCTCATCCCACTGCTTGCGTCCCTCATCGCGTCATTTGCATTGTTTCTGCTGATTCGACTGGCGGTTGGTAGACAAAGCGCGCCTCCCGGCTTCTGGAGGGCGTACCGCTCTTTCCTGACGCTCTTCTGGATGACGGCTCCGCTCGCCTGGCTATACGCCATACCCTTCGAGCGCTGGCTCAGTGCGTACGACGCCACGCGTGCAAATCTCTGGACGTTGGGATTGGTCGCTGCCTGGCGGGTGGCATTGATGACGCGGGTCGTCAGTGTTTTCGCCCATATGCATGCGGCGGCAAGTTTCTTCGTCGTGATGTTCTTCGCGAATGTGGCGGCGGTGGCGGGCATCATGTTCTCGCCGGTTCCTCTGCCCGCGGTGATGGGTGGCGTGCATTATTCGGAAGCCGAGACCCTTCTGGCTCTCGTTACCTTTTCCATCGCAAGTCTGAGCGTCATCACGATTCCAATTCTCGGGCTGGGAGCCTTGGTTGCGGCGCTGCGGCGCACGCCCAAGCGCGGGTGGTCGGCTCTTGCAGCCTGCAATTCCGCGCACGTCCAGCCGAAGCTGCGAGCGCTCGCCATTGCGGCCGTGCTGGTTTGGCTGACGGTATTGCCCTTCACGCAACCCGAGCAGCGCCTGCGCTGGCGCGTCGAATCGCTGTTCCGCGCAGGCGACATTCATGCGGCGCTCGCCGAAATGTCGGTGCGCCCGCGGAGCGCCTTTCCACCGCACTGGCAACCACCCGGGCGTTATGGATTCGAGCGGCACGGACCGGATCTTTTCACGGCAGCCGACGCGCTGGCCGACACGCCCACCGCCGACTGGGTGCGCGGACTGTATCTTCAGCGGCTGCGCGAGTGCGCGCGCGACTGGCATTTCTGGCATTTCGGAAATGACGATATACCGCGGCTGGCGAACGTCCTAGCGCGTCTTCCCGAAGGACCCGACATTGCGCGCGAGATCCGCGAGGAACTGGAGGAGCGGCTGACGCATACGAACCAGGAGCCCGGCAGATATCGGGCGGCGCTCGAAGCGATGCTGGCGCTGGCCGACTCCCAAGTCACAACACCCCCGTAGCGGGTGCAGGCCGGCCTACTCGTTGGCGGCTCGGTAGAGACGCGAGGTAACGTGTGACCGATTCGCCGTCTCACGCGGGCGCGCGCGAGGCACCCAGTGCGCCTCATAGCGCTGCGGCGGAGGGGCCTCACTCACGTAGGCGTAGCCGCTGCCGAGGGCGCCGATCAGGACCAAGCCCAGCAGCACCAGCTTGATGCGCCGGATCAGGCGCTCGAAGCGCAGCGCCGCCAGCGGGTCGGAAGCCAGGCGCGTCAGGAAACGCATGCGGCTGGCGATCGAGGAGTGCCGCCAGCTTCGCTCGTCCACCGGGATGCCGTTCAGATGGGCCACGCGCTCCAAAGCTGACGCGAAGATTAGCGCCCCGGTCGCGCATAGCGACGCCGGCAATACGGGCGCACCTGTCTCGTTGTGCACCCCGCACGGCATCAGGCATTGTTCGGCCGCAAGCGGCGTCACGCAGCGAGCCCCGAAGACGTCGGCCTGCCGCTCGAAGCGCCGCGAGATCCAGCCGAACCCCAGCCCCCACACCAGAACCGCACAGATCACGCCGATTGCCTGGAGTGTCCATTCACCGAGCCGCAGCACAGCGTGCGGACCGGTCGACAACCATGCCAGCCCGTTCACGAACGCGCTGACCACGAACATGCTCGCCAGCGCAAACAGCACGAAATAGTGGATGTGGCGATGCCGCACATGACCGGCCTCGTGCCCGAAGACGGCCTCGACGCGCTCGATGTCCATCGCATCCAGCAGCCCGTCTGAGAGCAGCACGTAGCGCACCGGCGCGAACAGGCCCATCACGGCCGCATTCACCATCATCCCGCCGCTGCGCCAAATGAGAATGTCCCGATAACGCATCCCGAGTCGCCGGCAGAGCGCGTCCAGCCGGCGCCGCAAGTCGCTGTCCGGCAGGCGTGCCGTCGGCCAAAGATAACGCAGCAGCACCGGGGCGAAGACGAACACGGCCGCTGCGGCGCTCGCCAAGAGCGCGTCCGGCGCCCACGTCACCCGGAAGAATCGCCGCAGCGCCGCCTCGTGCGCCCGCACCAGGTCGAAGGCCATCATGATGAGCAGCATCGGTACCGCAATGACCAGCAACTGGTGCCGAAGGTTGAAAACCAGATACTCACCCAACGTCCAGACGCGCAGCGCCACCGGCGCCTCCCACGCGCGACTGCCGATGGCCACCGCGCGCAGCGCACGATCGATTGGAAACTGGACCAGCCAGATGACGATCAACCCGAGCAAGAAGGGCAGAGCGGCGACAAGCTGCGCCAATCCGGGCACAGCGCCGACGCGCCCGCCCAGGGTCAGGGTCCCCCAATCGGTCAGATACAGCAGGCCCGCGAAGCCTCCGAGCAACAGGATGCGCAGTGCGAGTATGACGCGATGATGCAGGTGCTGCGCTGCGTAAGGCCGCGCCGGGTCAGTGCGTAGCCGGCGCAGCGCCGCGACCATGCCCCACGTGCCCAGCAGCGCGAGCAATGCCAGCAGGAGGGTGCCGGCCGCGATCGCCGGACCCGGCCCGAAAACGAGCGGCCGGAAGGGCCAATCGCGCACCCCCATGAGCAGCGCAAAGCCGATCAAAACATATAAATACATGGCCTCACGCTACTTATGACGGAATCTAGTCCGAGCGGCGCGCAGCACGCGGCTGTGTCCGCCAGCCAACGCGCGCGCTGCTGCGGCTGAGTTCTGAAGATTCGGGACAATAGTCGTCGCGGCCAATCGTTCTCCACGATAGATTAACTTTCTTCGGCCCCGAAGCCTGCCCGCCGGGCGGCTGCGTAGGGCGGCAGGCGTACCTTTATCAGGAGTGTAGGCCCATGAGAAGCTTTCGTTTGGCGGCATTGTCGATCGGAGCGCTGCTACTGGCGGGTGCGACCGCCGCGGCTCAGACCGAACCGGACGCGGGTCGTCCAGGCCGCGGACAGCGCGGCCAGGGATTCCGCGGCATGCAGCGCGATCCCGTCGAGGTGCTGCAACAGCTCCGCACCGCGGTCGACAAGGAGCTGCAACTGACCCCTCAGCAGAAGCCCGCCATCAACCAGCTTTTCGAGGCACAGGGAAAAGAGCTTCAGCAGTTGCGGGTGGAAGCGGACAAGAATCGCGCCGCCCATGAGAAGGAGATCCGCGAGCTGGAGGAGCAGCTCCGTTCGAGCGAAGGCGACCGCGAAAAGACCCGGGAAGCGCGGCGCCGGCTGGACGAGTTGAACGCACCCTCGCCGGCGATCCGCGACTCGAACCAGAAGTTCTACGCGGCCGTCAAGGAGCAGCTCACCGAGCAGCAGCGCCCGACATTCGATCAGCTTGTGGCGCGTGCCTCGGCCCCGCCGGGCAGCGCGTTCATCGCGATTCGCCGAGCGCTGAATGATCTGGACCTTACTGAGCAGCAAAAGGCGCGCGTCGATGACATTCAGCAGAAGCATCGCGAAGTCATGCGTCAGGCGCGGGCCGAAGGATCGGATGCGGTCGAGGCCCTCGTGAAGCAACTTCGTCAGGAGATTCTGGCCGAGCTTACGGATGAGCAGAAGACGCAGTTCGCGGCCGCCGAAGAAAAGTACAAGAACGAGCCGATGGGTCCCGGAGGTCCCGGTGGGCGCCGGCGCCGCGGCGGCGATGATAAGTAGAATCCATCGGGTGGCATGCTTTCACGCGCAGCGGGTAAGCATGCCCGCCCAGCGCATGGCTACCCGGCTGAAGCCGTGAAGCCATGCCACCTGCGGCCCTTATTCCGGCGGCGGAAGCGCATCCAGCTTTTCCTTCGTGCGGAAGCGCTCGCGGGTGCACTCGGTGCGTTTGGCGCGCAGGCGGTGTGCCTCCAATTTCAGCTTCTCCAATTCGGCCTGCATGCGTTGTAACTCGTCGCCGGCCGGCGGAGGTCTTTGAGCGGCCGCCGCCCGGCGGGCGCGCTCCAATTTCTGGATGGATTCGTCCGCAAAGTCGATCTCAGTGTTCAAGTCCCCCTCTTTGGCCAGGAGTTCGTCCATCTGCAACGGCAGCAGCAACCGTGGATAGGCGTCGATGAGCGCCTGTCGTTCCGCCATAGTGTCTGCGAGGCTCGCGCGCACACCATCGAGCTTCTCGTCCATTTGCTTGAGCTGCGTGTCCCATTCGGCTCTTTCGCGCTCGTTCGCATTTTTCGAAAGCGACTTGCCCTGCACGCTCAGCGTGTCACGCCGTCGCGCGAGCTCTGCTTCGCGGCGTTCCAGATCGTCGGTCCGGTTCCACAGGCAGCGAAAGAGTCGTTTGACAAGTTTGTCGTGCTTGGCAGGATCGGATTCCTGCTGAAAATTCCGGAACTCGGCGCAGGGATCGCCCGCCGGCACCGAAGTCGTCGCCGGCCGGCTGGCGGGCTTGCCTTTGTGGGTAGCCTGACCCCAGGCGGCCGAACAGCACCAGACGCTGACGCACAAAATCGCGGCACGGTTCCACATCGCCGAGCAGGTTATCGGCGCGGCCATCGCCGGGCAACCACGCCGATCACTCAGACAGGCGCGCAATCCGTTCGGAGAGCCAGTGGGCCTCGTCGTCAAAGCCGACGTCGCGGCAGAAGTTCCGCAGCCGGCGATAGCGTTCGAGCACGTCGAAGCCAATGCTCCATTGCAGCTTGCGCAGATCGACGGGGCACTCGTGCAGCGGGCGGGCGTCGGACTCGGCCAGATGGTTCGAGCCGTTCATCAGGCAATGGAAGTAGATGCAATGCTGAATGCCGAACATGTGCGCGGTTTCGTGCGCCAGCACCTTGCAGCTCCGCCGCAGCATGAGCTTCTGATGATCGGCGCCCGAAGACTCGCCGAAGAAAGCGGGATCATAGCGGGCGAAACTGTAGACCCCGACCCGATCGCGCAGCGACGCCTGGCCGAATACGAAATTCCATCCCGCTTCTGGATAAAGATCCTGCATGGTGATGCCCAGCAGCGCGAAAGCATCTGCGGGCAAACGCTGCTTCAACAACCCAAGAATATCTCCTGTCAGAAGTTGTGTATTACCGGTATACGGATTTTTGCGTATGGTAATACGACTTTCGGCCAACTGGATTGCGGGCAGGACTTCGACTGGCACAGCGAAATATGCGGCCGCAAAGCGCTGCAGCATGTCGAGTGGTGGGCTTTGGTCTGCTCTGAACTCGCCGAGTGGCAGCAGATAGACCTTGCCGCGGCGCTCATCAGGCCGGTTGGGGCGGGCGCGAACGAATTCCTCGAAGGTCTGGCCGGCCTCGGGATGGTTCGACAGCCAGTCATTCGGCCCCGGCATCGGAATC
>DASXUA010000004.1:0-3396 GCA_036505095.1 Phycisphaerae bacterium | reverse complement strand
GAGCCGCGCCAGCCCATCGACAGAATGCCATAGGCGATCCGGCTGAAGGGCCGCCGGGCGCGGTCTCGCAGCGTGGCCATGTCCGGCACCAGTCCCACGTACCAGAAGATCAGCGACACGGTTCCATAAGTGAATACGGCGAACACATCCCAAATCAGCGGGCTGCGGAACTGGGGCCAAAGGCTCATCGTGTTCGGATACGGAAACAGCCAGTAGCACAGCCAGGGGCGTCCCAGATGCAGCAACGGGAACAGCACGGCGCACGCGACCGCAAAGAGCGTCATGGCCTCGGCGAAGCGGTTGATCGAGGTGCGCCACTTCTGCCGCATAAGCAGCAGGATCGCCGAAATCAGCGTGCCCGCGTGCCCGATTCCGATCCACCAGACGAAATTGATGATCGCGAATCCCCAGGCTACCGGGATGTTGATGCCCCAGATTCCCACTCCAACCGCGAACAGGTAAACGATGGCGACCAGCAGCAGCATGGTCAGCAGGAAGGCGATGGCGAATCCGATGATCCATCCCGGCGGGGTGCGCCCGGACAGGACGATCGCGGCGATCTTGTCCGTCACCCCGGCATAGGTGTAGCCGGGTCGCAGGACCGGTGGTACGGACGGGGATGTCGGCGGCTCACCCTTCGGCATGTTTCGGTTTCCCCAACCGCGGGTTTGGATTGGTGAGCGCCGCCAGGTAAGTCGTGCGCGGTTGCGTATTCAGCTCCGCCAACACGCCATAATTCAGCCGCTCGGCTTTGAGCTTGGCCACGCGGCTGTTGGGATCGTTGATGTCACCGAAAATCAGCGCCTGGGCCGGACACGCCTGCTGGCAGGCCGTGACCACGTCGCCGTCGCGGATGCGGCGATCTTCCTTTTTCGCGGCGATGCGCGCCGCATTGATCCGCTGAACGCAATACGTGCACTTCTCCATGACGCCCCGATTGCGCACCGTTACGTCGGGATTGCGCAGCAGCTTCAGCACCGGCGTCTGGAGGTCCGAGTACTGAAGAAAGTTAAAGCGGCGTACCTTGTAAGGACAATTGTTGGAACAGTAGCGCGTGCCGACACAGCGATTATACGTCATTTCATTGAGTCCCTCGGCGCTGTGAGTGGTGGCCATCACCGGGCACACCACTTCGCACGGGGCCTTCTCACAATGCTGGCAGAGCATGGGCTGGAAATAGGCTTCGGGATCTTCCGGCGGGCCCTGGTAATAGGCGTCGATGCGTATCCAGTGCATCTCGCGCGAGTTGAGCACCTGGTCCTTCCCAACGACCGGGATGTTGTTCTCGGCCTGGCAGGCCACGACGCAGGCATTGCATCCCACGCACGCCGACTGGTCGACCACCATGCCCCAGGCGTAGTTATCGTAGCGGTACTCCGGATACAGCGATGCCACCGGGCGCAGATCGGATCCCTGCTCCCGACTGCCGGGCACCGCCTGCTGATACTCGCGATCCACCTGGCGGGCGAATTCCGGATTCTGCTGAAAGTCGGCCAGCGTCGCCGACCGCACCAGGTCCCGACCCTCCATGCGATGATGAGTCTGACCGGTCGCCAGCCGGTAGCGCTGTCCGGTTTTGCGAATCTCCACACCCACGCCGTGCCAGAGCGCGTCGGAAGTGCGAAACGCATAAGCGCTGAAACCCCCCCCGTCCCCCACGCGTCCCGCGCGGCTTCTGCCGTAACCCAAGTGAACCGTTACCGCGTTGGACACATGCCCCGGCGTAATCCAAACGGCGCCCTGCACGGCGCGGCCGCGGTAGCGCAACTCGACGACGTCCTCGTTCGCGAGCCCCAGCCGGCGCGCAGTGGCCGGACTGAGGTGCACCGCGTTATCCCAGGTCAGCGTCGTCAGCGGCTTGGGCAACTCCTGCAGCCAGCCATTGTTCGCAAAGCGCCCATCCCAGATCGTGGGATCGGGTCGGAAAATAATGTCCAAGGGAGGGCGAGGCTCCTGCCGAGCCGGCTCGCCCTTCGCCGCGGGCACCGGCATCGCGCGCAACCTAATCTCCCGCGGCGCCAGCTCCGTGCCCGCCACGACACCGTTGTGTAACGCCGTGCGCCAGAAGACCTCAAAATCAACCTCAGCCCGTTCGCGCCAGTAGCGACGCACGGCGTCGAAGCTGGTAGGCGCCGGCTCGCCCAGCAGAATCCCCAGCAACTCATGCGCTGTCTTTCCCTGATACAACGGCGCGATCAAAGGCTGCACGATCGTGACCGTACCGTCATAGGCCCGCGCATCGCTCCACGACTCCAGCTCGTGGGCCTCGGGAACGTGCCAGTGGCACAGCCGCGAGGTTTCGTCTTCGTACAGCGCCAGGTGCACGCGCGTTGGGACACGCGCCATCTGTTGCTCAATTCCCATATCCACGGGCGCGTCGTACACCGGGTTGCCGCCCAGGACGATCAACAGTTCGACGCTTCCCGCCTCCATGTCGCTGACGAGCGCCCGGAGTGACTCGATTTCATCGACGGGTTCGGCCTCCACGGGATCGCTGTAAATCACCGTCCGCCCGACATTGCTCAAAGCGCCATTGATCGCGTGGGCCAGCGCGTGAACGCCCGGCGGCTGCTCGTCGCCGGCGATCACCACGCTCGCCTGCGCGTGCTGGCGCAGATCTTCCGCCAGCGCCGTAATCCAATCAGCATGCTCGGCGACCGCGGGCTCCGACTCGCCTACTCCCGGTATGCCCAGCGCCGCCGCCAGACGGCGCGTGAAAAGTTCAATCTCCCGCGGACGGAGCATGAGGCGCTGATCGGCTTTCGCGGCAGTCGTGGTGAGCGCGCTGTCGACCACATAGAGCCGATTCATCGTGGTCTGCGCGCCGCGCAGCCCGCGCCGCGCCGCGAAATCATGGGTGTAGCGCACGCTGCCCGGAATACAGAAGAGGAAATCGGCTCCGAGCGCGAGAATCACGTCGGCCTGATCCAGGCGGTAGCGCGTCGTGACATACTCGCCGAATGCCAGCCGTGCTCCCGCGCGCGCATTGTCGCGGCCGACGGGCTGGAACTGGTGCCAGCGCGCCTCCGGATAAGCTTTCAGCAGGCTGCGAATTTGTTGCGCAAGTGTCGGAGAGGTGATCGTCTGCGTCAGGATTCGCAGCCCGGCCCCGCCGCGCGGCTGTTCGTTGGCGAGTAGTGTTCGCATCTCGCTGACGAACGCATCCCACGTGCTGACGCTTCCGCGGTGAATGACGACCTGCGCGCGGTCGGGATCGTAGAGCGTCAGCAGCGACGCCTGCGCCAGCGCCGTGCTGGCGCCCAGACTGGCGGGATGGTCGGGGTTACCCTCAATCTTGGTGGGGCGGCCTTCGTGACTCTCCACCAGCAGCCCCTCAGCGATTCCGCCCAACGTCACCGCGGTGGCAAAGTACAGCGGCTTGCCGGGAACGATCTC
>DASXUA010000003.1:0-4948 GCA_036505095.1 Phycisphaerae bacterium | reverse complement strand
AAACGCCTTCTGGCAGAGTTTTGATGTCGTTGTCCCCAGGGAGGACTTCCCGCCGGTGGCAACCACGGGTAAGCCTTACCCAGGCTACATTAGCCTTGCCGGCGGGAAGTATTTCATACCTCCAAACACCAGCATTGTCTTAACTGGCTACATTCCACGGCCCCTCCGGGGCCGCGGCGCAGGGTGCATCCCATTTTTGGGTGGCTGGCGTCGTGGCGGTTGCCCGCAAAGCCGGGCACACCCGCCGGTGCCCAATCTTCGGGCAAGCGCGAAGATGGCCGAAGCGACGGCCAACACGCGATAATAGAACCGCCAAGACGCCAAGATCGCCAAGATGGTTGATTCGGCTTCGCGGACTTCCGGCGCGCCGGGACTGGTCCTCCTCTGCTGGTGGCGTCCCCGCCACGGCGGATCTGCGACTTGGCGTCTTGGCGGTTAAATGCTGGCGTCGTGGTGGCTGCCCGCAAATCTGGGCACGCCCGCTTGCGGTCGATGATATCTTCGCCATTCGACCGCTCGGCCTTCGCAGCGTACTCTGAGCCCACTTACCTTGGGTTGGAGGAATCTCATTGGCGAGCCCGATAATTGCTGAGTGCGGTTTGACTATCCTTGGTCCCGCTTCGAACAATGAGGGGTGGTGGTCCATGGTCCTCGACAAAGAACGGGAATACTTTGAGGCACACCGGAAGGAGTGGCTGAAAGAGCACGCGGGCAAATTCGCGCTGATCAAGGGTGAGCAGTTGCTGGGCGTGTTCGATTCCGCGGAGGCCGCGCTCGAGGCAGGTGCCGAACGGCTTGGGCATGAGCCATTTCTGATTAAGCCGATCCTCGCGAGTGATCCGGTTGAACACGCGCCGGCACTGGTGTATGGATTGATGAATGCCGATTTGTAATTTCCGATTCGGGCAAAACCGACTGAACGGTCCGCGCGTTCCGCTGGTGGTGAACGTGCATCCCGCCTTCATCAAGCCCATTCAAGACGCGGGTAAATCGCTGCCAGCGCCCGTTACAGGCATTGGACTGATCGACACCGGTGCCAGTTACACGAGCATCGATATCGGCGCCGCGAAGGCCATGGGCCTGCCAGAAACGGGCAACAGGCTGCTCGGAACGGCGGGCGGTCCGCAGCAGTTTCCCGTGTACCCCTTTGCTCTATCCGTAACCGGTCTTCCCCAATTGGTGTGCCCCACAGGGAACGGGCTGCAATCTTGCGGACCAGGGCATTATTGCGCGGATCGGAATGGATATCCTCGCGCATTGCGTCCTTATCATCAACGGCCCAGATAATTCGTTTGTTGTCTCCGCTTGATCCGAGACAGGATTCTCTGAATTCGTGGCGCCCGCCGCAGTGCAGGCATCTCGCGCAGTGAGTCGCCGTGGCGACTTGCCCGCCCGCCAACAGAGACATCTTTCCCGCGAGTCAGATCGACCGGATCAATCTGGTGACCGACGTGCGGCAGAAGCTGGCGGCGATCAAGACGCCAGTGAAGGTGCACGTCACGCGCCGCGTGGCGAACGGCCCCGGCGAGGCCGAAGGCATCGAGCGCGGCGAGGCCACGCTCAGCAGCGCTAAAGTGAACATCAAAGCCCCCCCCCGACCGCCTGCCGCGGGAGGCCAACAGACGTCTACCGCTTTCCATGTTGCGGCTATAATAGGTGCGAGGCCAACACACGGAGGCTGAATGGGCAGAATAGCGAGCAGACGAAAAGTCCGGACGGCTACTGCCGAGCAGGAACCCGAGCGCACCATTGCTGATCTGGTTCGAGCGGATCTCGCGGAAGTAGCCATGGCCTCCCAGGCGCGGGGCGCTAAAGAGGCGTGCGCGCAAATCGCGGAACTGGCGAGCGCGCTGGATGCCCGCTCTTCGCAGGTGGGCTGTACGGTTTTTCCGGAAGAATCGGGGCTGGCGCTAGTCTTTCATTCGCGCGCGACGAAACGGCAGATCACGTTTGAGATCACTGCGGATGCGCGCGCGGCTGAGGTGATCGCGATTGATGAACAGATGCGACGAACGGCCCGGCCAATTGATTTGTCCGACGCCGACGCGGTGCGCGAGTCGCTCGAATGGCTGATACTGCAGGCCTGACGCCGTTCGGTCCCGACGACCGGTTCCTGCGGCGCATCCGCTTTCCCGACCACTTGAAGCGCGGCATCGTCTACTGGCGGGCATTCAAGGAGAAGGACGACGTTCCTACGCTGTCGTACACTTACCAGGATGCCAGCCTCCGCTCCGATCCCGCATTGGACGCGTACCGCGAATACTTCAGCCGCGCGCTGGGTGGTGACCTGCCCGGGTTGCTTTGGCTCTCGTGGCGCGCGCTGGCGCAGCAGGTTCGACCGCCTTTGCCGCCCCGCCACGATCCTGATGCCTCAGACCCGGTGTACGGCCATCTCCACTGTGTCACGGACGCGCCGCGCGATAAGATTCGGATGGAGTTACTTGCAAAACTAGTGAACGATCGAGATTTGGGCGGAGTCCTTCGCGAGGTTGTTCGGAGGACAGTCACGGGATAAGAAGGTGCTCTGCTGCTTGGTCCTGCGAGCGCGCATCGAGCCCAAGCTGATCGCCTGCCCGACCTGCGGGCAAATCGAGACCGACCGGATCAAACTGGTGGCCGACGTGCGTCAGAAGCTGGCGGCGATCAAGACACTGGTGAACCCCTGACACGCCGCACGCCGCTCACCAGCGCGAATCGCGGAGCGATGCGGCCGAGGCCCGCGCTGGCCCGCGCGCCTCTTGCTCGGTATAGATGTCGGCATGAAGGTGCTCACGCTCAGCCTGACTCTTGCCCTGGGGTTCCAACCCATGCCGGCGACTTCGCCTTCCGCTGCGGATACGACCACGATTCGCGTTGTGACCACGCCGCCAATCGAAGGCGGCAACCGACATTGTGTTTCTAATCGCCCGCCGCTGGCGGCCAGCCCGCTGATCAAGCTGCCGATCGGCAGCATCACGCCCCGCGGCTGGCTGCGCGGCCAGCTTGAGCGTATGCGCGACGGGTTCGTCGGCCACCTGCCGGAGGTCAGCAAGTTCTGCCGCGATGACAGCGGCTGGCTGACTGGCAAAGGCGTCGGCTGGGAGGAAGTGCCTTACTGGCTCAAAGGTTTCGGCGATCTGGGTTGCGTGCTGAAGGACCAGCGCGTCATCGATGAAGCGCGGCGCTGGCTCGACGCGGCCATCAAGACCCAGCAGGCCGATGGCTGGTTCGGACCGCCGCCCAACCGGGAAAGCCTCGACCTTTGGCCGAACATGATTATGCTGTTTGCGCTACAGTCTTTCCATGAGGCGACTGGCGACGAACGCGTCATCCCGCTGATGACGAAGTACTTCCGTTTTCTGTACGAGCTGCCACCGGAACGCCTGCTGGCCGACAACTGGGGCGAGGGCGAATACAAGGCCACCTGGTGGCAGGACGTGCGCTCGGCCGATCTGATCGAGAGCATCTACTGGCTCCATAACCGCATGGGCGGTGCTGCCACTGCCGCCGAAGGGAGGTCGCGGTCGGAGACCGCTCCTACTGATTGGCTGCTGGAACTCGCCAAGCGCCTGTTCGAGCGCTCCGCGCCTTGGAAGGAGCGCATCGTCGGCACCCACGGCGTCAACATCTGCATGGGCTTCCGCCAGCCGGGCGTATTCTGGCAACAGGCGCATGACAAATCCCTGCTCGATGCGGTCGAGCGCAACTATCGCACGGTCATGGACGAGTACGGCCAGCAGCCCGGCGGCATGTTCGCGGCCGACGAGAACTTCCGCCCCGGCAAGACCGACCCGCGCTACGCGGCCGAGACCTGCTCGATGGTCGAGTTCATGTACTCCGACGAGTCGCTGCTGAAGATCAGCGGCGCGCCGCGCTACGCCGACCGCTGCGAGGAGATTGCGTTCAACTCGCTGCCGGCCAGCATGACGCCCGACCTGAAAGGCCTGCACTACCTCACCGCGGCGAACCAGGTCGTGCTCGATCTGCTCGACCACTGCTATGAGAACCAGGGCACGATGACGGCCTATGACCCCTGGCGCTATCGCTGCTGCCAGCACAACGTGGCCTTCGGCTGGCCGTATTATGCCGAGCACTTGTGGCTCGCCACGCAAGGCAACGGACTGGCGGCCGTGATGTACGCGCCATGCGAAGTGACCGCCAAGGTCGCCGACGGCACGCGCGTGACGATCACGGAGGAAACGGATTATCCCTTCGGCGAGCAGGTCGCGTTCAAGATCAGTTGTGAGAATCCGGCCGCCTTCCCGCTGATGCTGCGGATTCCGAATTGGTGCCGCGGCGCGCGCATCAGCATCAACGGCCAGCCACAGTCAGCCGACCTGGTGCCCGGTCATTACGCGGTCATCGAACGCACTTGGAAGAGCACGGACACGATCACGCTCGAACTGCCGATGCAGATTGAGCTTCGACAGTGGAGCGACAAGGCTTCGCGCTCGGTGTCCATCTACCGCGGGCCGCTGGCGTATTCACTTAGAATCGGCGAGCGCTGGGAGAAGATCGGCGGCAAGGCCCCGTGGTTCGGATACGAGGTATTTCCGACCACGCCCTGGAATTACGGCCTGATCGTCGATCCGAAGAATCCGGACGCCACGATCCAAGTCGATCGGCGCCAGCCGGTTTCCGACCAGCCCTTCACGCCCGATGACGCGCCGATCACGCTGAAAGCCAAAGCCCGCCGCGTCCCCGAATGGAAGCTCGAGCAGAACGACGTCGCGGAGCTACCGAAAAGCCCCATCGCCTCCGACGCGGCCCGCGAGGAAGTCACGCTCGTCCCTATGGGCTGCGCGCGGCTGCGCATATCGGCCTTCCCGTGGCTGACGCCGTGAGGAAACGAGAGATTGGAGGGTGCTCGCCGAGCCGACTACAATGGTGCGAAGACGAGGTGTCGCATGAACCGGCTGAACGAGGATGCTGTGGTCTGTCGTTTCCCGAAGGATGGGAAGATGGCGCG
>DASXUA010000002.1:0-4971 GCA_036505095.1 Phycisphaerae bacterium | reverse complement strand
CCGTCCGGCCGCGGCCCGTCAGCGTCAGCGCGACGCTGCGCCGGTCATTGGAGCGCGCCCGGCGCTCGATGAATCCGCGCTTCACCAGCAGCTCGACCAGCCGGGAAGCGGCCGGAAGCGAAAGACCCACGTGCTCGGCCACCGCGGACAGCGAAGCATCTTCATGCATATTTAGGAACACCAGCGAGCGGAACTGGGGCACTGTCAGCGGGCGCTGGCGGTGGCCGCGCATTTCCTGCCGGATAAAACGCATGATTGCCGGCACCGCGGCCAGCAGTTCGCGCGCACAGCGCTCCGGACCGATGCGCGAAACATTTGCCACCCGCAATGGTTGCATACTGCAAGTATATGCGCGCGGCGCGCTGGGTCAAAGCGGCGGCGGCCGGAGCCGTACAGCCGCTTACCGTGGGTGGCATGCTTTCACGCGCAGCGGGCAAGCATGCCTGCGTCGCCGCATGGCTACCCGGCTGCGCCGTGAAGCCATGCCACCCGCTGCGTCCAGGCGGCTTATCCCAGCCACTCCGGGTGCCGCGCGGTACCGTCGAAGCGATCGCTGGTTTTGAACAGCTCAAATTTGCCGGTGGCGGCCGCTTGAGCGGTGCGATCGAGCAGCGCGGTGATTTCACGCTGGCTGAGCGGCTTGAAGTGCTTGACTACGTCGAGCGCCTGCTGGAGCACCTCGATGTTGTCTATGCCGGTGATCACGACCGAGGTCGGAAGCGAGAGGGCATATTGGAGGCACTCGGTGGGCTTGACCGTCTTGCTCTGCAAGAGCAGCCCGTCGCCCATCGACTTCATTCCGAGCGCGCCAATTCCCTCGCGCACCAGCCGCGGCAGAACCTGTTGGCCGAAACTACGGAAATGGGCGTCCATGAGATTGAGCGGCATCTGCACGGCGTCGAAGTGGAAGCCGTGCTGGTCGGCAACGTCAAGCATGCGCAGATGAATCAGAGGATCTTTGTGGCCGGTAAAGCCAATGTAGCGGATTTTGCCCGTTTTCTGGGCCGCGAGCACCGCCTCTTGCGCGCCGCCGTCAGCGAAGACGCGGTCCGGATCGTCCATCCGAATCACTTCATGGTGCTGCATGAGATCGATGCGGTCGGTCTGCAGACGGTGCAGGCATTCATCAATCTGTTTGGCGGCGGCATCTTTGGTTCGGCCGTCGATTTTCGTCATCAGGAAGACCTTCTCGCGATAACCGTCGCGCAACGCCTGGCCCATGCGCTTCTCGCTGCCGCCATCGTGATAGTCCCAGCAGTTGTCCATGAAGGTGATGCCGCGATCGACGGCCGAGCGGATGATCTTGATGCTCTCCTGCTCGTCTTTTTGCCGGCCGATGTGATGCCCGCCCAGACCAATCACGGACACGCGTTCGTTCGTTCGGCCCAGCGTGCGGTAGAGCATATTGCCAATGCGCACTTCGGCTGGTACGGTGGTCGCCGCGCGCTCGTTTGCCGGCGGTGCGGTCGCTGGCGGAACCACTGCGGGGCCAGGCTGTGCGGCGCGCGCTGGCCGTGCTCGCAGCCCAGGCCACAGGACCGCGCCCGCTGCGCAGGCCGTACTCTTGAGAAACTCACGTCGTTGCATGGCTGTTGCTCCACATGCGAGTGGCATGGCTTCACGGCTGCAGCCGGGTAGCCATGCAAGCCCGGGCATGCTTACCCGCTGCGCGTGAAGGCATGCCACCCGTCTTGTGCATGGATGCAGCAGCAAGCGGCGCGCCGCGTCAGCGGCCTTTTTCGTCCAGCAGCATCGTTTCCGGATTGGCCTGTGCGACCTCGTACTTGGAGATGAGCGCCCGGATTTTCGGCTGGTTGGGCTCGAGTTCGAGCGAACGGTGCCATTCCTCCAGCGCCCGTTCGCGCAACTCGGTTCGGCCGTGATCCTTGAGGAACCCCATCATGTGCACCGAGCCCAGCCCGGCAAATGCGTTCGGCAAGCGCGGATCGTAGACCAGGGCCTCGCCATAGTGCTGCTCCGCGCCGTCATAATCTTCCAGACGAAAGAGGCAATACGCCATCGCTTCGTGCGCGGCCGCGAGTTGCGGATCCATTTTCAGCGCTTGATCCAACGCCTGCCGGGCCATCTTGAGGCGCTCCTGGGCCATGTAGGTCTGCGCGAGATTGACCAGCACGAGTGGCTGATGGTTGTCGCGCTCCAGAGCTTCCTTAAAGGCGTGGATGGCCTCGTAATACTTCTTTTGCGAATCGAGCGCCACGCCCAGATTGACATAGGCATCGAGCCGGTCGGAATCGATGGCGATCGCCTTGTTGAAGCGCTCCACAGCCTGCTGCAGCTCGCCCATCTCCTGATAGCAGACGCCGAGGTTAAGTTGCGTATCAAAGTTGTCGGGCTTCAGATCGGACGCGTGCAGATAGGCCTGGACGGCATCCCGCAGCCGCCGCGTGAAATGATAGAGCTTGGCAAGGTCGAGCGTGTCCTCGAAGGAGTAGGGATCGTTACGGACGGCCGCTGCGAAACAATCCATCGCCCGGCCGTAGTCGCCCATCCGCCGATAGATCACACCCATCTTCGAATGGGCGATGGCCATCTGCGGTGCTAGCTGTGCGGCCGCTTGGAACTCCGCCAGTGCGGATTCCAGGTCGTCGTCAGCCAGCAGCTCCTGGCCGTGCTGCACGCGCGCTTCGGCCGCAGCGTTCCGGAAAAGGCTGCAGCCCGCGCTGCCAGCCAGCGCCGACGCCAAACCACCCAGCAGCGCCAGCCTGCCCGCCGCGACGGGCCATCGTCTTGCTCCTGTCATGGCTATTTCCCTCTTCCCCGGTGGATACCATCGGGCATCCGCGTCACCTGGAACACAGAAATTGAAACTAGCCCAGCCCCATGCGGGCAGACGGTCCGATGAATCGCGCTGGATCGGCTGCGCCAGGTTGCCGACCTGCGCCGGCACACAATTTACCGGAAAGCCGGTCCGCTTGTCATCACGGCGCGCGGCGCCGCGGGTTGATTTTCGGGCCTCTAGACCTACCATACTCTGAGGGCCGCGCGGCGCGGGGGCAGCCCTAGCGTTCGAGCGGTGCGGAACTTAGAGCTGCGCATGCGATTCCTGCTGGCCATTCCCGTCTTCAATGAGGAACAATACCTGCTCGGCGTTTTGCGGCAGGCGCGGCGCTACGTGCGGGACATCCTGGTCATTGACGACGGCTCGACCGACGGCACCGACGAGCTGCTCAGAGTGGCCCGCGCCGCTCGCGGCGATTCGGCCCTGTACGTCATCCGGCACCCTGAGAACCGCGGTTATGGACAAAGCCTGCGCGATGCCTTCGATTTCGCCATCCGGCACGATTATGACTGGCTGATTACCATGGATTGCGACGAGCAGCATGAGCCGTCGTTCATTCCACGCTTCATGGCGGCGGCCCGCGCCGGCGGCGCGGATATCATCAGCGGGACACGCTACCTGGCGCATTTCGATGGAAACAGCTTGCCGCCCGCCGACCGGCGCCGCATTAACAGCCGCATCACGCGCATCCTGAACCGGCTGCTGGGCTTGAGAATCACCGACGCGTTCTGTGGCTTCAAGGCCTATCGCGTCGCTGCCCTGCGGCGGCTCGACATCAGCGTGCCCGGTTACGCCATGCCGCTGCAGTTCTGGGTCCAGGCACGCCGTGCCGCGCTGCGCATTCAGGAGCTGCCGATCCGGCTGATTTACAATGATCCGTCGCGGCACTTCGGCGGGCTGCTCGACGATCCGGAGTCGCGCTACGCGCACTATCTGGACGTGCTGCGGGCCGAGTTGGCCGCGCCTTGCACGACCGAAACGGCCGCTTCCGCGGACTGCCGACCCCGGTGCGTCGAGAGTGCGCCATGCTCGACCTCGATCGGCTGATCACTCCGCCGGAACACGGCGACGTGCTGATCGAGCCGCCGGCCGAGCGCTGGCCCGCGATCATCGCACACAATCGCGCCACGCTGAATCGCATTCGCCACCGTCTGCTTGATTCGGATTTCACCGCGGTTCGCCGCCAGACGCGCGCCCAGCTTGGAGCCGCCGCCGACCAGCCCCTGATCCTGATCGGACATCAGCCGGAGTTCTTTCATGCCGGGGTCTGGGCGAAGCATGTTTTGGCGGATGCTGTGGCGCGGCGCCTGGGCGGACGCTGCGTCAACCTGGTCGTGGATAACGACGCCCCCAAGAATCCATTTCTCCGCATCCCCGTCGAGCGCGACGGCGAAATCGCTCTGCGCAACCTGCGTTATGCAACATTTCCGGCGGGTGTGGCGTTCGAATCGATCCCGGCCGCCGAGCGCGCGGCGCTGGAGGCCTTCGAGCGCGAGCTGCGCGCTGCGCTGGACAACCGGTTCGCGCGCTCGATGATGCCGGCGTTCGTGGACGGAATGCGCCGCGCGGGCGGCGGTGCACCGCGCGATTGGGTCGAGCAGTCAATCGCCGGACGCCGCGCGGTCGAAGCCCATTTCGACGTGCGCCCGGAGGATGTGCGCGTCAGCCGGGTATGGGGCGGGCCGCTGCTATTCGACATGCTGGCAGATGCGCGGCGCTTCGCCACCGCCTACAACGCCGCCTTGGATGAGTATCGCCAGGCGCGGCGCATTCGCGACCGCCAGCGCCCCATACCCGATCTGACGCTCGACGAGCAGCGCTGCGAGTTGCCGATCTGGGCCTATCGTCTGGGCCAAGTCCGACGCCGGCTTTTCGTTCAGGATGCCGGTCAGGAACTGATCCTGCTGGCCGAGCAGGAGCCGATCGCACGCCTCCCGCGCGCGCGCCTGCGGAAGGTCGTCGATGCCGAACGGGTGCTGTCCGAATTGAGGGGGTTCTGCCTGCGACCACGCGCCCTGACGCTCACGCTGTGGGCCCGCCTGCTGGCTGCGGATTTATTCGTGCACGGAATTGGCGGAGCAAAATACGACCTCATAACCGACGGCCTCATGCGACGCTATTACGGGATCGAGCCGCCCGAGATCGCCTGCGTCTCGGCCACCCTCCGCCTG
>DASXUA010000001.1:0-5383 GCA_036505095.1 Phycisphaerae bacterium | reverse complement strand
CGGTGATCGGTGCAACGTAAAAGGTGCGATTGTGGTTTATGGTGTTTCCAAGCAGCGTGTAGCGAAACACGACCGTGAAGGTCTGCGTCGCGAGCGTCTTGGTCCCGATGGCCTTAAAGGAGAACCGCCGAAAGCCGCCAGACTCCGGCGCAACCATTATCGCGGTTGCTTGGGACGTAGCCATGGTCAGGTCCACCTCGGTGCCGATGGAAGCGCCCGAGGCATCTAGCCCGTAGTACATTCGGAGGACGCTCCTGTCCCACGGGTGCGCGGGATCGTGCCAAATCATCATGGTTGGGCTGCTTATCCCATCATTCCCGGTCGGCTCGACCCAAGGCTGCACTTCGCCGTACGCGAGGTCAGCGGAGCACTCGCGCAGCGAATCAATCGTGCCTCGGTAGGGCGCGTTCAGCACCCCGTCCCCAGATGTCGTAATGATCTGAGCCCTGACGCTCGCTAACGCTCCGAGGCCCATGAAGAGAGCGATCCGGCACATATGATGAGGGATCATTTGGACGTCTCCTTTACCGGAACCGGGAACTCGCCGGCGAAGCGGTCTGTGAATTCCGAATGCGGAAATGCCGTCGCCAGATCTTCGTATATCGTTCGGGCGCCCTTGCGGTCCCCTTGAGCCAGACGAAGGCGGACGCGCTCGCACAGGATTTCCGCTAGCCATGCCGGAGCATCGCCGGCGCGCTCCTGCACGTCAGCGAGCGTCTGCTCGGAGAGGTCGTACTGTGACATGTCGCGCAGGAGCCGGCTGCACCGGATGGCGGCCGGGGCGGCAAAATCAGTGCTTGGCGCGAGTTCGATCGCGGTTTGTAGCGCCGCGATCGCGTCGGCCCGATCGGAATCGCTGGATTCGGATCTCAGGGCGTCCGAAACATTGAGGCAGGCTTCGACGCGGGCGAGCGCGGGCCAGTCTGCCTGCTCGCAAGCCCATCGGTGCACGACTGCCAAGGCTTGCTTCTGTCCAGCGCGTAGCAGCCAGTCAGCAAATCCGCGGTAGACCTGCTGCGGTTCGCGCGAGCCCGCGCGCCGCGCAATTTCTGCGATCAGCGCCGGGACCGGGTCTGCGAATGATGCGAGTGAACGTGCGGCCTCAGCGTCAAGCTCGTCCGCGCGAGCGAGAAAGCTCTGGGCGATCTGGAAGTCCGTAGTTCGCGCCGCGATTGCTCGCAATCGGTCGGCCGCTTGCTTTGGGTAACCTGTCAGCGCGAGATTCTCGACGGCCAGTCCGGCAGCTTCGCGCGCCAGGGGGTAGTCCGGAATTGCTGCATGAGAGCGGTCGAAGGCTTCGGTGCTGGCCTCCCATTCGCCCAAGGCGCGATGGAGCCACCCGAGCACAAGCAACGATCTTTCGAGGTTGTACTCTTCGGTCGCGATCCGCGCGGCAAGCTCATACGCCGCGACGGCTTGCCGAAGGCGATGTTCGTCCGCCGTCTGCCCGGCCTTCCAAGTCGGGTTGTACCGCGGGCCGTCGTCCGTGTACGCCAGTTCAGTGTTGTCCAGGTCGAGCGGCGCAAGTCCGTCGCCCAGCCATACCGCCATCTGCGGGCTGTAGGCATGTTCGGTTCCGAACTCGCGCAGGAACATCGCGCACGCGGCTGCGGCGTCGCTGAACTGCGCGGAACTGAGCGCCGAGTTCGCGCAGGCCGTCAAGACCACATCGCGCGGTTGCGCCTTGTGTGCGTCGAGATAGGTCTGCACGCGCTCGCACTCGTGCTTGAAGCCGCTCAAGTCGAGCGCATCGACCGTGCTGGGCGGACTGTTGCTCGATTCGTCCGCGCTCTCCGGCCAAGCGGGCACAACAGCGATGCTCGGTATGGGCGCGTTCGCGACCTCCTCAGCAGGCGTTTCTTGGGGGGCAGCAGCAACAAGCGGCGTTACAATCGGCGCCGGGGATTCACTGTAAGGCGTGACAGGCGGCTCGGGCGCGCTGAGGGTTTCCGCGGGACGCTGGCCTTGGTCTCGGCTCACCGCCGACGGGCGCGTGGCGAGGAACAGCACTGCTGTCAGCAGAAATGCCAGACCGACGATGCACAGGCGAGATTTCATGCGACTTGCCCCTCGGCCGCGACGAGTCTTGCGCGCGCCAACGCGTTACCGTGCGGAGCGACGCCGCGCCAGAGCGATGGGTGGGAACTCTCTCCGCCGCCGACGCGGAACTCTGAGCTTGCCCTCTCCACATAGATCGAAAACGGCGCCGGAGCGGCCCCCGGGCGTCGAAGGTTTTTCTGTTGGACGTGCTGCTGAAAGGCGTGTGAGCGGCGACCGCGCGGTCGCAATCTTACTCTGGCTCGTACTTTCTTGAATGCCTCACTCGCTTTCTCTCTCGACATCCCCCATAGCATCCGGAATAAAATCGAGCAGATCTGTGGCAGTCATGGCCAGGCGGCCGATTTCTTCAGCGGCCAGGTCGCCCGCCAGCCCGTGCAGGTAAACGCCCAGGACGGCCGCATCGAACGGCGCCATGTGTTGCCCGCACAGCGCCGCAATGACGCCGGTGAGCACGTCACCCGTGCCGGCGGTGGCCATGCCGGAGTTGCCGGTTTGATTGATGAACGTGCGCCGGTAATCGGTCACGACCGTCCCGGCGCCCTTCAGCACGACAACGGCGTCCGTGGCGCGCGACAAGGCCAGCGCGCTCTGGCGGCGATCTTGCGGCGCAGCGTCGAGCGACCAGCCTTTGAGCAAGCGCGACATTTCTCCGGGGTGCGGCGTCAGAATCACCTTTGCCGGATGCGCGAAGGTCACGCCGGTTCCTTCGGGCGCGCCCGCGGCGCGCAAGGGCATGCCTGAAATCCGGTTGAGCGCATCGGCGTCGACCACCAGCGCTCCTTCGAAACGTGCCAATAACTCGCGCAGATCGTCGTCAGATACCGCGGGACTCAGGCCTGGACCGATGGCCACCACGTCGGCGCCGAATTCGGTCACGGCTTGCAGGAGCGAGATGCCGGACGTGCCCGGCCAGCGGCGCGTGGTGGCGCAGGGCGCCAACGCGGCGACCGCGATTTGTACGTCGTGCGGCGTGATGATCTGTACCAGTCCCGCGCCCGTGCAATAGGCGGCGTTGGCGACCAGCGCGGCTGCACCGACCATACCGAATTCGTCGAGTCGCCCGGCCACTACTGCGATGCGGCCGACCGAGCCCTTGTGTGCATCGTCCGCGCGCCGTGGCAGTTCCGGCAACTCGTCGATCGTGATCGGCTCGCTTGGGGCTCGCGCCATGACGATCGCTCTCGGAGGTTATCGCGCGGCGGGCGTGTTACATCGTCGGTTGATCATGGCCGCCAGATACCCGGCCGCGAATCCGTTGTCGATGTTGACGACCGCCACACCTGAAGCGCAGCTATTGAGCATCGTGAGCAAAGCCGCCAAGCCGCCGAAGCTGGCGCCATAACCAACGCTGGTCGGCACGGCGATGACGGGCGCATCGACCAGGCCGCCGACCACGCTGGCCAGCGCGCCTTCCATACCCGCGACGACGATGACGACGCTGGCGCGTTGCAGGCCTTCCGCTTGGGCCAGCAGGCGGTGCAGACCGGCGACCCCCACGTCGTAATAGGATTCGACCGTCTGATCCATGATGACGGCCGTCTCGCGCGCCTCCTCGGCGACAGGCATGTCGCTGGTGCCGGCTGATACGAGGGCGATCGTGCCTGAGCAAGCCTCGGCCGGCCGCGTGCGGACCGTGATGGTCCGGGCGATCGGATTGTACACGGCTGCGGGGATGCGCCCGCTCACGGCGGCGAAGACGTCGGCCGAAGCGCGCGTGCCCAGCACGTTGCCGCCGGCTTTCAGCCGCGTGTCGAACAGCGTGACCACCTGCTCGACCGTCTTTCCCTCGCAGTAAATGACCTCGGGATACCCGCAGCGGATATCGCGGTGGTGATCGACTTTGGCGAAACCCAGGTCCTCGAACGGCAGCTTGCGCAGCCGCGCCAAAGCGTCGTCCACGCTGACGGTGCCGTCACGGATGGAACTCAAAAGCGCGCGAAGGACCTGTTGCTGCATGACGCGCGAGTGTACCCCGTTCGCGCCGAACGGGCAAACGGCCGCGAGTGATCCGGCTCACGACGGTGCGGTGAATCGGAAGAACAGGATTCTGCTGAGCACGCGCTGGCGATACTCGGCCGTAGAGCGGATATCGTCGATCGGATGGATGTCGCCGCGCAACACTTCTGCAATCTCATCCGGGCTGACAAACGCACGACCGGCGTTCAGGGCCCCTTCGAGGTTCCGGCAGCGGCAGACGTAGGGCGCGACGCTGTTGGCGACGATGCGCCAGCCCTGGTCGTCCCGCACGCCAGCCACGCCGAGCTTGGCGATGGCCTGCGCGGCGCGGGCGCCGACTTTGTGAAAGAACTCAGTCCGCCGTGCGCGGCGCGCCATACGGATCGCGACGATCAGCTCGTCCGGACGCCGCGCGGTTTGTTTGTAGCCGAGGTAGAACTCATCGAGAGGCACGTCGCGTGTGCCGCGGCGTGATTGCAGGGTTACGACCGCCTCGTAGGCCATTAAGACAGGTACGCCGTCGGCGGCCGGCGAGGCGTTGGCGATATTTCCGGCCCAGGTGCCGCGCGTTTGAATCTGAATGGCGCCGACCTGCCGGGCAGCCTCAGTGAGCAGCGGAAAGGCGGCGCTGAACTGACGCGAAGACATGACGTCCCAATAGGTTGTCAGGCCGCCGAGTTGGAGATAGTCATCAGCGAGTTTCAGCGATTGCAATTCGCGCAAGCCCGACAGATCGAGAAGCTGCACGTCATCATGTGGCCGCTGGTGCCACGACACGAATAGGTCAGTTCCGCCGGCGATCGGCGTGAGCGGCGCGGGCGACGATGCCAGCATAGCCAGCGCTTCGTCCAAGGTTGTGGGCTTCAGGACGCGCAAGCGGAAACCCTCCGCTGCGCTGCGAATCGGAAATCCCGCCGCGGCGGGCAGGCTCCAATTGGAAATCGGAAATTGGTCATGCCTTTTTCCCGCCCAGAGCGCGCTCGACGCCCTCAATCACCCCGTCGTAGCCCGTGCAGCGGCACAAGTTGCCGCTCATGAATTGCCGCAGGGTCATGGCGCGCAGGATTTCGGGGTGGTCCAACAGCCAGCGTGCAGTCATCACGATTCCGGGCGTGCAGGCGCCGCACTGCGATGCGCCGGTGGCGTTCAGCGCTTGCAGGAGTTGCGGTTCCACCGATTCGACGGTCCGTACGCTGCGCCCCTGTGCTTGAAAAGCCGGGACGAGGCATGAATTTACGGGTAGGCCGTCGAGCCACACCGTGCAGGCGCCGCATTCACCCTCACCGCAGCCTTCCTTGGTGCCGGTGCAGCCGAAGTCGTAGCGCAGCACGTCGAGCAGCCGTGCGTCGTTAGCCACGCGCCGGCT